>CALGVL010000361.1 GCA_937930165.1 uncultured Acetobacteraceae bacterium | reverse complement strand
GCTGCCGCCGGTCCAGCCGGTGTTCACCAGCCAGCAATCGGCCCCGTCCCTGGCGATCCGCTCGGCCAGCATCCGGCCATAGACCTCCGGGTGGCGCGGCAGGAAGGGCGCGCCGAAGCAGGTGGAGAAGGTGGCCTGCGGCTCCTTCCCCAACCCCTTCTCGGTGCCCGCCACGCGCGCGGTGTAGCCCGAGAGAAAATGATACATGGCCTGGGCTGGCGACAGCTTGGCGATCGGCGGCAGCACGCCGAAGGCGTCCGCCGTCAGCATCACCACGTTCTTCGGCTTGCCCGCCTGGCCGCCGGCCACGGTGTTCGGGATGAATTCCAGCGGGTAGCAGGACCGGGTGTTCTCGGTCAGCGAGGCATCATCGAGGTCAAGGTTGCCCAGCTCATCCGCCACCACATTCTCCAGCACCGTGCCGAAGCGGTGGGAGGCGGCCCAGATCTGCGGCTCGGCCTCGCGGTCCAGGCGGATAACCTTGGCGTAGCAGCCACCCTCGAAATTGAAGACGCCGTGGTCGGACCAGCCATGCTCGTCATCGCCGATCAGGCTGCGCTCGGGATCGGAGGAGAGGGTGGTCTTGCCGGTGCCGGACAGGCCGAAGAACAGCGCCGTGTCGCCGGCACGGCCGACATTGGCGCTGCAATGCATCGGCAGCACGCCGCGCTCCGGCAGCAGCCAGTTCATCACCGTGAAGATGCTCTTCTTGATCTCGCCGGCATAGCTCGTGCCGCAGATCAGGATGACCTTGGCCGCGAAGGAAAGTGCGATGCAGGTCCCGCTGCGGCAGCCGTCGCGGGCCGGGTCGGCCTCGAATTCCGGGGCGTGCAGGATGGTGTAGTCGGGCGTGAAGCCGGCCAGTTCCGCCCGCTGTGGGCGGATGAACATGTTGCGGGCGAACAGCGCGTGCCAGGCATTGGTCGTCACCAGCCGCACCTTGATCCGGTGCGCCGGGTCGGCGCCGGCATAGAGGTCCTGGGTGAAGAGGACCGGACGCTCGCCCAGCCAGGCGCGGACCCGGGCGGCGAGGCCCTGGAACTTCTCCACCGGCATGGGCTGGTTGATCTTGCCCCACCAGACCTGGTCGTGGACCTGCGGGTCGTCCACCACGTATTTGTCCTGCACGGAGCGGCCGGTATGCACGCCCGTCACTGCCATGAAGGCGCCATCGGCGGAGAGCCGGCCCTCGCCCCGGCGGAGCGCATGCTCATAGAGGCCCGGGGCCGTCAGATTGGCGTGGACGGCCTGGCCGGGCGTCTTGCCGCTCGGTACGCCGGTGCCCGCGAGGGCGGTCTCGGGGGGGGTCATGCACTTCCTCCAGACGACATCACTCACGGCGCCAGGCACCGGACCGGTGCAGCGCCAAAATCTTAAGCGCGTTTCCACGCCTTCGACGGCGAAATTACGGCGCTGGTCCACCCAGGGTCAACGCGACCACGCGGCTTTGAGAGCAACCGCCGGTCAGGCGGGCCTCGCGCGGGCCTCGCGGGCGGCACGAACCAGTTCGGTTCTGACGCCCTCCGGGCCGGTGACGGGGGCGGAGAAGTCCAGCCGGCAGACCCGCTCCCCCTCGGCCAGATCGGCCCCGTCCACATCGACCGCCACCATCCGCCAGGGCCCCGGCGCTTGGCCGAGCAACCTCTCGGCGATCAGCGCGACGGCATCCGCATGGTCCTGGTTCATATGCGCGACGATCCCGGCCTCGGCGCCGGCGATGGCCGCCACCGCCGCCGGATCGGGCAGGAGATCCCCGAGTCGCAGCCGATTCGCCCGGGCGAAGCCGCCCACCAGCAGCGCCCCGCCGAGGCGGACCCGCCAGAGGGCGAAATCGGCAAAATCGGCATAGAGCGCCGCATAGGGGTGGCAGGCCAGCCAGCGGGACTTGAGCGGCGCCACCTCCGCCTCCGGCACCGGCTCGGCCAGCCCGGTCAGGGTGACGCGAGGCGCAGTCTGGGGGTTCGGCCCCTCCGGAGCCCCCGTGAAGAGCAGGGCACAGCGCGGCTCCGCCCGTAGCTGCCGGGTGTGCTCCGAAAGGGTGGAGAGCCAGAGCAGCGGCGAGAGATCCGGCGCCACCGCCGGAGTCACCAGGCTGGCGAAGGGCTGCCCGCCGGCCTGGGTGGCGAGCGTTGCCGACCTCGCCGCCCGGATCAGCCGCCTTGCCTCGAAAGCCGGGGTGCCCGTCACCATCTCGATCCCGTCCGGGTTGCGCCACAATTTCGTAGCATGGTTTTCCTGTCCGGTGCCGCCGGGGCCTGCCGCCCCATCCGCAACCCCGGCACGGCACCCAGGTTCGACCGCGGAGACGCGACAATGACCCAAACGATCGCCCTGGTGGATGACGATCGCAACATCCTCACCTCCGTCTCCATGACCCTGGAGCAGGAGGGGTTCCAGGTGCGCACCTATACCGATGGCGAGAGCGCATTGCAGGGCCTGCTGGCGCGCCCGGCGGATCTCGCGGTGCTGGACATCAAGATGCCCCGCATGGACGGGATGGAGCTGCTGCAGCGCCTGCGCCAGCGCAGCGCCATCCCGGTGATCTTCCTCACCAGCAAGGATGAGGAGGTGGACGAGCTGATGGGGCTGCGCCTCGGCGCCGACGACTACATCACCAAGCCCTTCAGCCAGCGCCTGCTGCTGGAGCGGATCCGCGCCCTGCTGCGCCGGAACGAGGTGAGCCGCGCCGAGGGCAGCGGCGCGCCCCCCGGCGGCGTCATCGTCCGCGGCGATCTGGTGCTGGACGAGACGAAGCACAGTTGCACCTGGAAGGGGCACGACATCCAGCTCACCGTCACCGAATTCCTGCTGGTGAAGGCGCTGGCGCTCAGGCCCGGCATGGTGAAGAACCGCGACCAGCTCATCGATGCCGCCTATGGCGAGAACATCTATGTGGACGACCGGACCATCGACAGCCATGTGAAGCGGGTGCGGAAGAAGTTCCGTCAGGCCGATCCGGAATTCGCCCAGATCGAGACGCTCTACGGCATCGGCTACCGCTACAAGGAGGGTTGAGGCCGGCCCTGCCGGCCCCGCCCTGAGGAAGGTTCATGCCCGAAGCGCCGGTCCCCTCGGCGGCCGAACAAGCGGTGCAGCCCCGGCCCGCGCCCGCAGCCGGGCGTCGGCGCTGGGTCTCGCCACTGCTCCGCCGCATCCTGCTGCTGAACATCCTGCCGCCGGCTCTGCTGGCGGCGGCCATGCTGTATCTGGACCAGTACCAGAACGGGCTGCTGGCCGCCGAGGTGGAGGCGATGCGCACCCAGGCCCGCATCTATGCCGGCGCCATCGCCGAGGCCGCGACCCGGATGCAGGACGACCGCGCCGTGCTGGTGCCGGAAGCCGCCCGGCCGCTGCTGCGCCGGCTGGTGGATCCCTCCCCCAACACCCAGGCGCGGCTCTTCGACAATACCGGCCTGGTCGTCGCCGACAGCCGGGTGCGGGAGGGTTCGGGCGGCGCGGTGGTGACGGAGCCGCTGCCGCCGCCGGAGCCGCGCGGCGCCTTCTCCGCCGGCATCGCCGGGCTCTATGACCGGCTGCTCTCCCTGCTTCCCACCGGCAGCGGCCGGGGGGATGTGGTGGTGGATGTCAATCCCGATGCCCCCTCCTTCGACTGGCAGCCCAATCTTGGCCCCGACCGGCGGGAGGAATTGCGCCTGGCCCTGGAAGGCGGCGTCCGGCCCTATATCCGCCGCACCGCGGACGGGCGGCTGCTGGTCTCGGTGGCCGAACCGGCACGGCGCGCCAACCAGCCCGTCGGCATCGTCCTGCTGACGCGGGAGGCGCGGGAGGTGGACCAGCGCCTGTTCGAGATCCGCGCCAGCGTCCTTGGTCTCTTCGTCCTGGCGCTGGCGCTGACCGTGCTGCTCTCCTTCTATCTGGCGCAGACCCTGGCCCGGCCGCTGATGCAATTGGCCGGCAGCGCCGCCGCCATGCGCCAGGGCGAGGGCCGCGCCGGCAGCGTGCCCGCGCCCCTGCTGGCCCGGCAGGACGAGATCGGCATTCTGGCGCGCGACCTGCAATCCGCCGCCCGCGCCCTCTGGGCCCGGATCGACACCAACGAACGCTTCGCCGCCGATGTGGCGCATGAGCTGCGCAACCCCCTGACCAGCGTGCGCAGCGCCATCGAGACGCTGCGGCGCATCGAGAATCCGGAGCAGCAGAAGCGCCTGCTGGCGATCATCGCCGATGACGCGGTGCGGATGGACCGGCTGATCGCGGACATCAGCGATTCCTCGCGGGTGGATGCGGAGCTGTCGCGCACCGCCTCCGTGCCGGTGGATGTGGCGCCCATCCTCTCCGCCCTGGCCGAGCTGCACAACACGACCCGCAAGGAAGGCGACCCGACCATGGTGCTGGAGGCACCGGCCGAGGGGCTGGTGGTGCGCGGCGTGGAGGGGCGGCTGGTGCAGGTCTTCCGCAACCTCCTGGGCAATGCCGTCTCCTTCAGCCCGAAGGACGGGCATGTCTGGATCCGCGCCCGCCCGACCGGCTCCCTGGTGGAGGTGGTGGTGGAGGATGAGGGGCCGGGCATCCCGGAGGCGAAGCTGGAGAGCATCTTCGAGCGCTTCTATTCGGAGCGCCCGCAGGGCGAGCGCTTCGGCCAGCATTCCGGCCTGGGCCTCTCCATCACCCGGCAGATCGTGGAGGGGCTGCGCGGCCGCATCTCCGCCGAGAACCGCCGCGATGCGGAGGGGAAGATCCTCGGGGCGCGGTTCGTCGTGCGGCTGCCGGCGGCATAGCCGACGGCTGCGCCGGCGGCCGGGAATGCCGATCTCGAATTCCCACCCTCCGCATTCCGCTCTAGAAGTTGAAGGACAGCCGGGCCAACCGGCGCCAAATGGAGGAGGATCGTCGTGACCCGTTTCAGCCGCCGGGACATCTTCGGCCTGGCTGCCGCCGGCCTGCTGCCGCTGAACCGCGCCGCCGCGCAGGGCGCCTCGGCAGAGAGCTACCCGAACCGCAACATCCGCTACATCGTGCCCTTCCCGCCGGCGGGGCTCACCGACATCATGGCCCGGCTGGTCGCGCAGAAGCTGTCGGAGGGCTGGCCCTATCCGGTGGTGGTGGACAACCGCGCCGGCAGCAGCGGCATGATCGGCGCGGATGCGGCCGCCAAGGCACCGGCGGATGGCTACACCCTGCTGTCCATCACCCTGACCCATGCGGTCAATGTCAGCATGTTCCCGAACTCCCCCTACAACCTGCAGCGGGACTTCGTGCCGGTCTCGGTGCTCGGCTCCCTGCCGCTGGTCGTGGTGGTCAATCCCTCCAATCCGGCCAAGACCCTGGGCGAGCTGCTGGCGCAGGTGAAGACGCGGCAGATGAATGGCGGCTCCTCCGGCAACGGCTCGCCGCCGCATCTGGGGCTGGAGCTGCTGCGGCGGGTGGCCGGCGCCGGGCCGAACCTGGTGCATGTGCCCTATCGCGGCGGCGCGCCGGGGGTGACGGATCTGGTTGCCGGCAATCTCGACGTGATGGTGAGCAATCTGCCGGAATGCATCGGCCAGATCCGGTCCGGGCGGCTGCGCCCCCTGGCCATCACCAGCGCGCAACGGCACCGGCTGCTGCCCGACCTGCCGACGGTACGGGAGGCGGGCGCGCCGGGCCTCGAGATCACCAACTGGACGGCGATGCTGACCAATGCCGCCGTGCCGAAGCCGATCCTGGACAAGATCGAGCGTGCCACCCTCGCCGCCATCCGCGACCCGGAGGTGACCCGCCGCGCCGAGGAGGGGGGCTTCGACGTTCTGGGCTGGGATGCCGCCCGCTCCAAGGAGTACATCGACAGCGAGGTGGACCGCTGGGCGAAGCTGGTCGCCGAGGCGGGAATCAAGGCGGACTGAATGTCGCACACGATCGTCGTCACGGAGTTCATGGATGAGGCGGCGGTGGAGCGCCTCCGCGCCACCCATCCCACCCTCTACGACCCCGGCCTGGTGGATGCGCCGGACCGGCTGGCCGCGGCGCTGGGGGGTGCGCAGGCGCTGATCGTGCGCAACCGCACGCGGGTGGATGCCGCGCTGCTCTCCCATAGCCCGGGGATCCGGGTGGTGGGGCGGCTCGGCGTCGGGCTGGACAATATCGACCTGCCCGCCTGCCGCGCCCGTGGGGTGGAGGTGATTCCGGCCACCGGCGCCAATGCCGATTCGGTGGCCGAATACGTCATCCTGGCCGTAGGCATGCTGCTGCGCGGCGCCTTCATGTCCAGCGCCGAGGTCGCGGCGGGCGGCTGGCCCCGCGCGCGGCTGTCCTCGGGGCGGGAGATGGCGGGCAAGACGCTCGGCATCGTCGGTTTCGGCGATATCGGGCGGCGGGTGGCGAAGCTGGCCCGCGCCTTCGGCATGCAGCTGATCGCGCATGACCCGGTGCTGCCCAACGACCATTCCGGCTGGACCGAGACGCCGACCGAGCGCGTCTCGCTGGAGGATCTCTTCGCCCGCGCCGATGCGGTGACCCTGCATGTGCCGCTGACCGAGGCGACACGCGGCCTGGTCTCCACGGCATGCCTCGCCCGGATGAAGCCGGGTGCGGTGCTGGTGAACACCGCCCGCGGCGGGGTGGTGGATGAGGCGGCGCTGGCCGCGGCGCTGCGCGAAGGCCGGCTGGGCGGCGCCGCGCTCGACGTGTTCGAGACGGAGCCGCTGCCGGCCGGATCGCCGCTCGCGGATGCGCCGAACCTGCTGCTGACGCCGCACATCGCCGGCGTGACCCAGGAGAGCAATACCCGCGTTTCCTCCCTGATCGCGGAGCGGGTGCTGGTCGCGCTGGCGATGGCCTGTTAGGAACGGCGCCCGACCGCAGCCGATCGGGCCAGGCCGCCGGCAGGACCCAGCCCGCCAAGGCAAGAGGACATCAGGATGCCGAGACTGAGCATGGCGGCGGCGGAGGATCTGGTCCGCCGCGCCCTGACCGCCGCCGGCGCCGCGCCCGCCATGGCCGCGGCAACCGCCCGGACCCTGGTGGCGGCGGAGGCGCAGGGCCAGGCAGGCCACGGCCTCTCCCGCGTGCCGCAATATGCCGCCTTCCTGCGCAATGGCCGCGCCGACGGGCAGGCAATGCCGGCGGTGGTGGCGGAGCGCGGCGGCGCGGCGCTGGTGGATGCGCGGCACGGGCTGGCCTATCCGGCGCTGGACCTCGCGGTGGCGGAGGCAGCGCGGCGGGCGCAGGCGCATGGCGTCGCCTTCATCGGCATCACCAACAGCCACCATTCCGGCGCCATGGGCCTGCCCGTGGCGGCGCTGGCGGAACAGGGGCTGGTGGCGCTGGCTTTCACCAATTCGCCCTCCGCCATGCCGGTGCCCGGCGGGCGACGGCCGCTGCTCGGCACCAACCCGGTCGCCGCCGCCTTCCCGCGGCGCGGCGCCGATCCGCTGGTGATCGACCTTGCCCTGTCGGAGGTCGCGCGCGGCAAGATCATGGTGGCAGCGAAGGAGGGACGGCCGATCCCCCTCGGCTGGGCCATAGATGCCGAGGGCAACCCGACCACGGATCCGAATGCCGCACTCTCCGGCGCCATGCTGGCCATGGGTGGCACCAAGGGGGCGCTGCTGGCGCTGGTGGTGGAGCTGCTCTGCTGCGCCCTGACCGGCGCCGCCTTCGGCTTCGAGGCGGACAGCTTCTTCGTGGATGAGGGCAACCGCCCGCGGCTGGGCCAGGCGGTGCTGGCGGTGGATCCCGGCGCCCTGGCCGGGCGCGAGACCTTCCTGGACCGGGTGGAGGCGCTGGTCGGCGCCATGCTGGGCGATGCCGGCGTGCGCCTGCCCGGCAGCCGCCGCGCCGCCCTGACCGCGAAGGCACGGGAGGAGGGGCTGGAGGTGCCGGAGGCCCTGCTGAGCAAGCTGCAGAGCCTTGCCGCCCTCTGACGAATCCTCCTTCGGCCGCCGCCGGCCGCGGCGTGGCGAGGGCGCGGAGCATGAGCCGGAGCCGCGCCTGCCCCGACCACCGGAACCGAACCGGATCTGCGGCACCGCCCCGGTCCGCGCCCTGTTCCTGCGCCGGCCGGAGGCGGTGCTGCGCCTGTTCTACACCGAGGACCGCCGCAAGGTGGCCGGGCCGCTCTGCGCCCATCTCGCCCGCACCCGCCGCCCCTACCGGGAGGTGCCGCCGGAGGAACTCACCCGTATCGCCGGCACGCCGCATCATGGCGGCATCGTCGCCATCGCCCAGGCGCGCTTCGCCATCCCGCTGCCGGGCCCCGCCCTGCCGCGGGGCCTGCCGCGGGCCCCGGTCCTGCCGGTGCTGGACGGCATCGGCAACCCGCACAATCTGGGCGCCATCGCCCGTTCGGCTGCCTTCTTCGGCTGCCGGGCCATGCTGCTCTCCGGCGATCCGCGCCAGGCCGACCTCTCCGATGCCGCCTTCCGCACCGCGGAGGGCGGGCTGGAGCATCTGCAGGTCTACCGGGCGCGCGACCTGCCGGCGCTGCTGAAGGGCATGCGCGGGCGCTTCCTGACCCTCGCCGCGGTGGCGGCGGGCGGGGCGGCGCCGGCGGCGGTGCCGCGCGGCCGGCCGGTCGCCCTGGTGCTGGGCAATGAGGAACAGGGCGTGCCCCCCGCCACCCTGGAAGCCTGTGAGGCGCGCGTCACCCTGCGCGGCGGCGGGCCCGGCCGGCCGGTGGTGGAGAGCCTGAACGTCTCCGCCGCCGCCGCGGTGCTGATCCATGCGCTGTGGGGCGACGGATGAGGCGACGCCCCGGCCGCGGTTGCAACCGCCACCACCCGCGCGAATTCTGGGCCCAGGCATGACCAGCCAGGATGAATCCCAGGGCACGCTCGATGCCCGGCAGGAGGGCGCGGGCTTCCGCCTCGCCTTCCAAGGCCGGCTGGAGGCGGGCGCCGCCGCGCGGCTCTGGCCGCAGGCGACCCGGCGCGCAGCGGGAGCGCGGCCGCTGATCCTCGACCTCTCCGGCCTCACCGCGCTGGACACCGCCGGGGCGGTGCTGCTGCTGCGGCTGGAAGGGCTGGCCGCCGAGACGCGTTGGGAGGGCCTGCCCCCCGGCCCCATAAAGGCCATGCTGGACCGCACGCGCCAGGCCCTCGCCGCGCCGGCGCCCGCCCTGCCGCCGCCGCTGCCCTGGCTTGGCCTGATCGGCCATGCGACGGTGCTGCGCGGCCAGGAGCTGCTCTCCCGCATAGCCTTCCTGGGAGAGGCGGTAGTGGCCGGGCTCGGTACCCTCCGCCGTCCCTGGCGGCTGCGCCGCTCCGAAGTCCTGCGCCACCTGGACGAGGCGGGGCTTCGCGCCTTCGGCCTGACCGCGCTGCTCGGCTTCCTGATCGGCCTGATCCTGGCCTTCCAGTCCTCCATCCCGATGCGCCGCTTCGGGGCGGAGATCTTCATCCCGAACCTGGTCGGCATCTCCCTGCTGCGCGAGCTGGGCCCGCTGATGGCGGCGGTGATCCTGGCCGGACGCACCGGCTCCGCCTATGCCGCCGAACTCGGCACCATGGTGGTGAACGAGGAAGTGGATGCGCTGCGCATCATGGGCATTGACCCGCTGGCCTGGCTGGTGCTGCCGCGGCTGCTGGCGGCCATGCTGGTCATGCCGGTGCTGGCGCTGCTGATGAACCTGGCCGGCCTGCTCGGCATGGGGGCGGTGATGGTCTCGCTCGGCCTCTCCCCCGCCGGCATCATCGGGCAATTGCAGCAATGGCTTACGGTGAACGACCTGCTGGGCGGGCTGTTCAAGGCGGCGGTCTTCGGCCTCGCCATCGCCCTGGTCGGCTGCCGCGCCGGGCTGACGGCCGGGCGCGGCCCGAGGGCGGTGGGCGATGCGGCGACGGCCGCGGTGGTGGGCGGCATCGTCTCCATCGTGGTGCTGGACGGCGTCTTCGCCGTGCTCTTCTACCGTCTCGGCTGGTGAGCATGGCCCGGGACACGGTCATCCGCGTGCGCGACCTCGCCGCCCGCTTCGGCGGCCGGACCATCTTCGAGCATGTCAGCTTCGACGTGCGGCGCGGCGAGGTCTTCGTGATCCTGGGCGGCTCGGGCTCGGGCAAGTCCACCCTGCTCAAGCACATGATCGGCCTCTACGACCCGGCCGAGGGGCATGTGGAGATTCTCGGCCAGAACATCACCGCGCTCACAGGGGCGGCGCGGCGGGCCCTGCTGCGGCGGATCGGCGTCATGTGGCAGTCGGGCGCGCTCTTCGGCTCCATGACCCTCGCCGAGAATGTCGAGGTGCCGCTGGAGGAGCATACCCGCCTGCCGCCGGAGGCGCGGGCGCTGGTGGCGCGGGCCAAGCTCGGCCTGGTCGGGCTGGCCGATGCCGCGCAGCGCCTGCCGGCGGAGATCTCCGGCGGCATGGTGAAGCGCGCGGGGATCGCCCGCGCCATGGCGCTCGACCCGCCAGTGCTGTTCCTGGACGAGCCCTCGGCCGGGCTGGACCCCATCACCTCGGCAGGGCTTGACGCGCTCATCCTGCAACTGGCACGCGACCTCGGCACCACCTTCGTGGTGGTGACGCATGAGCTGCAGTCCATCCTGGCGATCAGCGACCGCTGCATCATGCTGGACAAGGAGGCGAAAGGCGTGATTGCGGAAGGCGACCCCCGGCGGCTGCGGGAGGAAAGCGAGAACCCGGTGGTCCGCGCCTTCTTCCGGCGGGAAGTGATGGCATGAGCCGCCGCCACCCGGCCGGGGCCTGACCATGCCGCAGGCACGCGGACTCTATCTGCGGGTGGGCGCGCTGGTCATCGCCGGCGCGCTGCTGGCGATCGGCTTCATCCTCTTCCTCACCGCCACCCGCTTCGGCACCGCCAGCGTAACCTTCGAGACCTACAGCCGCGAATCGGTGCAGGGACTCGATGTCGGCGCCCCTGTGCGCTACCGCGGCGTCGCCATCGGCCGGGTCTCGGAGATCGGGCTGGTCTCGGCCGAATACCGCCGGCCGGAAGGGGACACCTTCATCGCCGCCTTCCAGCTCGTCTACATCCGCTTCACGATCGACATGCAGAAGATCGGCGAGGCGCCGACGGTGGAGGACGCCACCCAGGCCGGGCTCCGTGCGCGAATCACGGCGCAGGGCATCACGGGGGTGAACTACCTGGAACTCGACTTCGTAAACCCGGCCTTCTACCCGCCGCTGCAGGTGCCCTGGACCCCGCGCTACCCCTACATCCCCTCCATTCCCTCCACCGTCGCCCAGGTCCAGACCGCGGCGGAGCAATTGCTGCACAAGCTGGAAGGCGTGGACCTGCAGGGGCTGATCGAGAATGTGCTGGGGCTCGCCGCGGATCTGCGCAAGCAAACCCAGAATGGCGACCTGGCCACGGCGCTGGCGGAGGCAGCCTCGCTGCTGCGGCGGCTGAACGGCGCCACAGCCGAGGCCGATCTGCCAGGCATGGCGGCGGAGGTGCGCGGCGCCGCCGCCGCGGCCCGCGGGACGGCGACCGAGGCGCAGCAGCTTCTCGCCAGCCCGGAGATCCGGCAGAGCCTGGAGAATCTGGCCGCGACCACGGCGGAGCTGCGCCGGCTGGTCGGCCGCCTGCCGAACAGCCTGAACACGCTGGACGGAACCCTGCGCTCGGCGCGCAGCGCCACCGCGGACCTGCAGGCCGAACTGGCGCCGATCCTGCGGGACCTGCGCGCCACCGTCGCGAACCTGCGCGACACGAGCGAGGCGCTGCGGCGCAATCCCTCCCAGCTCCTGCTCGGCGCGCCACCGCCGCCGCCCTCCAGGCGTTGAGCCCGTCAATGCAATGTCCATGATGTCCCGGCCCCTTCCCCGCCTTGCCCGCCGTCAGGCCCTGCTGCTGCCGATGCTGGCCCTGGCCGGATGCAGCGTGCTGCCCAACCGCCCCTATCAGGAGGTGCGGCGCTTCACCCTCTCGCCGCAGCGGCCGCAGGCGGAGCCACCGCCTGCGCGCGGCCCGGTGCTGCTGCTGCGCTCCCTGCGCGCCGCGCCGGGGCTGGATGCACGGGGGCTGCGCTCGGTCTCGCCGGACGGGCAGGTCAGCACCTCCTACTGGAGCGAATGGACCGCGGCGCCGCCCGAACTGGTTGAGGAGGCGATGCGGCGCTGGCTGGCGGCCAGCGGCATATTCTCCGCGGTCACCGCCCCCGGCTCCCGCCTCACCCCCGATCTGGTGCTGGAGGGGGAGCTGGTGCGGCTGCAGGTGGAGCCGGCGGCGGGACGGGCAAGCGCCGCGCTCTCCGTGCTGCTGCTGCCGCAGTCGCAGGGCACCGGCGAGGCACGCATCCTCGGCCAGTTCATGCCGGAGGGCACGGCGCCCCTGCCCGGCGGACCGCGGCCCAGAGGCGAGCTACCGCCGGCCGAGGCGGCGGCGGCGATGACGGATGCCCTGGCCGCGGCACTCGCGGCGCTGGAGCGGGATCTGCGCGCGGCGGTCAGGACGCGGCGATAGCGCAGGCGTCTCCGCCGCCAGGGCCGCTCAGGCGATGCCGGTCGGCGCGCCCCAGATCTCCGCGGCATAGTCGCGGATGGTGCGGTCGGAGGAGAACCAGCCAACCCGCGCCGTGTTCAGCACGCTCCGCCGCCACCAGGCCGCGGGATCGCGCCACAGCATCTCCACCTCGGCCTGGGCGGCGCAATAGGCATCGAAATCCGCCGTGACCATGAAGCGGTCGTCGCGCAGCAGCGACTCGACCAGGCCGCGATAGCGGCCCGGCTCCTCCGGCGAGAAGGCGCCGGAGGCCAGGGCGTCGAGAACCCTGGGCAGAGCAATGGAAGTGGCGACCGCGGCCCGCGCGTCATACCCGGCGCGGTGGCGCGCCGCGACCTCCTCGGCCGTCAGGCCGAAGATGAAGATGTTCTCCGCCCCCACGCGCTCCCGGATCTCGACATTGGCGCCGTCGAGCGTGCCGATGGTGAGCGCCCCGTTCAGCGCCAGCTTCATGTTGCCGGTGCCCGATGCCTCCATCCCGGCGGTCGAGATCTGCTCGGAGAGGTCGGCCGCCGGCACGATCGCCTCGGCCAGGCTGACATTGTAGTTCGGCAGCCAGACCACCTTCAGCAGGTCGCGCACCGCCGGGTCGGCATTGATGACCCTCGCCACGTCATGCGCCAGGCGGATGATCTGCTTCGCCTGGTAGTAGCCCGCCGCGGCCTTGCCGGCGAAGATCTTCACCCGCGGCACCCAATTGTGCCCCGGCCGCGCCCGCATCGCGTCGTAGAGCGCGATGGTCTGCAGGATGTTGAGGAGCTGACGCTTGTATTCGTGGACGCGCTTGATCTGCACGTCGAACAGCGCCGCCGGGTCCAGCGCGACGCCGACGCGGTCGGCCGCCAGCCGTGCCAGTTCCTGCTTCGCGGCCAGGCGCTGCCGGGCGAAGGCTTCGCGGAAACCGGCATCCTCGGCATGTGGCGCGAGCTCGGCCAGCGCCTCCGGATCCCGCAGCACCCGCTCGCCGAGCGTGTCGGTCAGCAGCCGGGTCAGGGCCGGGTTGGCGCGATGCAGCCAGCGCCGGAAGGTGATGCCGTTGGTCTTGTTGGTGATCCGCCCCGGATAGAGCGCATCGAGCCCGGCGAAGATCGTCCGCCGCATCAGGTCGGTGTGCAGCGCCGAGACGCCGTTCACCTTGTGCGAGCCGATGAAGGCGAGATGCCCCATGCGTACCCGGCGGCCATGGTTCTCGTCGATCAGCGACAGCGCCGCCACCGTCTCATTGTCCGCATTGCCGCTGCGGCGCAGCAGGTCCAGGTGGTGCGCGTTGATCAGGTAGATGATCTGCATGTGGCGCGGCAGCAGCCGCTCCATCAGCGCGACCGGCCAGATCTCCAGCGCCTCGGGCAGCAGGGTGTGGTTGGTGTAGGCGAAGGTGGCGCGGGTGATCCGCCAGGCTTCGTCCCAGGGGAGGCCGTGCACATCCACCAGCAGGCGCATCAGCTCGGCGATGCCGATGACCGGATGCGTGTCGTTGAGCTGGATTGCGGCATGCTCCGGCAGGCTGCGGACATCGCCGTGCAGCCGCAGGTGCCGCCGCAGCAGGTCCTGCAAGGAGGCGGAGGCGAAGAAGTACTCCTGCCGCAGCCGCAATTCCTGCCCGGCCGGCGTGTCGTCGGCGGGGTAGAGGACGCGGCTGATCGCCTCCGCCCGCAGCCGCTGGGCATGGGCGCCGAGATGGTCGCCGCGGTTGAAATCCGCGAGGTGCAGCGGATCCTTCGCCCGCGCCGACCAGAGGCGGAGCGTGTTGACCCGCCCGTCGCCCCAGCCCACCACCGGCGTGTCATAGGCGATGGCGCGCACCGTCTCGGCGGGGATCCAGGTCGCGCGCTCCTGCCCCTCCGGCCCCGTCTCGGTGCGGACCGAGCCGCCGAAGGAGACGTCGTAGGAGAAGTCGGTGCGCTCGAACTCCCAGGGATTGCCGTGGGAGAGCCAGTCCTCCGGAACCTCCTGCTGGCAGCCGTCGCGGATCACCTGACGGAACAGCCCGTGCTCGTAGCGGATGCCGTAGCCATAGGCGGGAATGCCGAGCGTCGCCATGCTGTCCATGAAGCAGGCGGCGAGGCGGCCGAGGCCGCCATTGCCGAGCGCCGCATCCGGCTCCTCCTCCAGGATCTGGTCGAGATCGACGCCGAGCCCGGCCAGCGCTGCGCGCATCGGCCCGGTCAGGCCGAGATTGCCGAGCGCATCCGCAAGCAGCCGGCCGACGAGGAATTCCAGCGAGAGATAGCAGACCTGCTTGGCGCCGCTCTGCTCGGCGCTGAGATGCGAGGTCTGCCAGCGGTCCACGATCCGGTCCCGGGTGGCGAGGGCGGCGGCCATGAACCAGTCGCGGGGGCTGGCCCGGCTGGGGATGCCACCGACCTGGTAGGTCAGCTTGTCCAGGATCAGCCGCCGCAGCTCGGTGACTTCCCTGTCTTCGGTGGCGGCAAGGCCGGCCGCGATATTGGTATCCATGCGCTTAGACCCGAAACAGGCGATGCCGGCGACATCGCGTCTGGATTGATGTGGAACCTGAACCACTAAACTTCGGTCACATAGAATTCAGACGAAGCCATGCGGCATTGCAGTACGACCGCCGCACGTGCCGGATCGTCTAAGGTGAATACAGAGGCGGAAACGCGAGCATGATTACGGAAGGAACAAGGCGGGTCGAGGGCAAAGCCGAACCCCATGCGGTTTTGTCTTGGGCTGTGTTCTTTTCGCCAGTCGGCAGGTCAGCCCTGCGATACATGCCTTATGTATCTTCGCGGCTTCGCGAGGCAAGGGCGGCCGGACGATAAATCGGCGGGCGTGCAGCCCGGCCTCCTGCTGACGGCCGGCGGGACGGCGGGGCCTGGATCTAGCCCGCCACCTTGTAGCCCTCCTCCGCCACTGCCGCGGCCACTGCCTCACGACACAGGTGCGTCTCGGCGCGCACCGTCCCGGCGGCGAGGTCCACCTGCACCTCCGCCTGCGGGTCCTGCGAGCGGATCGCCTGGGTGATCGCCCGCACGCAGTGCTGGCAGCTCATTCCTTCCACCTTCAGCGCAATGGTCATGACGTCCTTCCAGTTCATCTAGGATGGGGCAGTCGGGCCGGTCATCGCCGTGGCAATGCTCGGCGAGATGGCGAAGCGAGGCGGCCATGGCCTGGAGGGAGCGCGCCTTCTCCTCCAGCGCCGCCACGTGATCGAGGGCGATGCGCCGGACATCGGCGCTGGCGCGGCCGCGGTCCCGCCAGAGCGCCAGCAGCTTGCGCACATCCTCCAGCGGGAAGGCGAGATCGCGGGCGTGGCGGATGAAGCGCAGCACGGCGATGTCGCCGGGGGAATAGGTGCGGTAGCCATTCGCCCGCCGCGCCGGATGCAGCAGCCCGATCGCCTCGTAATGGCGGATCATCTTCTCCGAGATACCCGAGGCGCGGGCCGCTTCGCCGATATTCATCGCCTGCCTCCCTGGCTGGCCGGCTTCCAACGTGCCAGCAGCAGCGCGTTCGCCAGGACCGAGACGGAGGAAAGCGCCATCGCCGCCCCCGCCAGCATGGGCGAGAGATAGCCGAATGCCGCCAGCGGCAGGCCGAGCAGGTTGTAGCCGAAGGCCCAGCCCAGATTCTGCCGGATCTTCCTCAGTGTCCGCCGCGTCACCTCCAGGGCGGCGGGCACCAGGGCGGGGTCGCCACGCAGCAGGGTGATGCCGGCGGCCTGGATCGCCACATCGGTGCCGGTGCCCATGGCGATGCCGAGATCGGCCGTGGCCAGGGCCGGCGCGTCGTTCACCCCGTCGCCCACCATGGCCACGCGCTCCCCGGCCGCCTTCCAGGCGGCGATACGCGCCGCCTTGTCGGCCGGCAGCACCTCCGCCTCCACCACGTCCAGGCCGAGCCGTGCCGCCACCGCCCCGGCGGCGGCGCGGCTGTCGCCGCTGATCATGGCCGTCCTCACGCCCATGGCGTGCAGCCCGGCAATCGCGAGGGCGGCGCCAGGTTTCTCCGTATCCTCGAAGGCCAGCAGGGCCAGCACGCGCGGGGCGGGGGCAGTCTCGATCAGCCAGGCGAGGGTGCGACCCTCCGCCGCCTCCCGCTCCGCCAGCGCGGCGAGGCCGGCGGGATCGGCGCCGCTCTCGGCCAGGGCGCGCGGGCTGCCGAGCAGCAGGGCGCGCCCGGCCACGCTGCCGGCCACGCCGCGGCCCGGCAGGGCGCGGAAATCCTCGACGGGCGGCACATCCCCGCCGGCGCGCGCCAGCACAGCACGGGCCAGCGGGTGCTCGCTGCCGGCCTGCAGCGCGGCCGCGAGGCGCAGCGCCTCCGCTTCCGTCACGCCGGGGGCGGGGTGCAAGGCGGCGAGGCGCGGCTTGCCCTCGGTCAGCGTGCCGGTCTTGTCGAAGGCGACCAGGGTGACGTCATGCGCCCGCTCGATCGCCTCGGCATCGCGGATCAGGATGCCGGCCCGCGCCGCCGCGCCCGTCCCCGCCATGATCGCCGCCGGGGTGGCGAGGCCGAGCGCGCAGGGGCAGGCGATGACCAGCACCGCGGCGGCGCGCAGCACCGCCGCCTCCGCCCCCGCGCCGGCCAACAGCCAGCCGAGGAAGGTCAGCAGCGCAATGCCGACCACCACCGGCACGAAGACCGCGCTCACCCGGTCCACCAGCCGCTGCACCGGGGCGCGGCTGGCCTGGGCGGCGGCGACCAGGGCGGCGACGCGGGCCAGCATGGTCTCGGCGCCGATGGCCGTCGCCTTGATCACCAGCCGGCCGTCGAGCGCGATGCTGCCGGTGCTGACATGGCTGCCCGGCTCCTTCTCCACGGCACGGCTCTCGCCGGTCAGGGCGCTTTCGTCCACGCCGGCGCGGCCTTCCAGCACGGTGCCGTCCGCCGGGATGCGCCCGCCCGGCCGCACCACCAGCCGGTCGCCGAGGGCGAGGGCGGCGGCGGGGACCTCCTCCTCGCTGCCATCCGGGCGCAGGCGGAAGGCGGTGCGGGGGCGCAGTGCCAGCAGGGCGCGGATCGCCGCGCCGGTGGCGCGCTTCGCCCGCCCCTCCAGATATTTGCCGAGCAGGATGAAGAAGATGACGACGGCGGATGCCTCGAAATACAGGTGATGCGCCGCGTGCTCCGCGCCGGCGGTCAGCAGCATCCAGGCCGAAAGCCCCCAGGCCGCCGAGGTGCCGAGCGCCACCAGCAGATCCATATTGCCCGTGCCGGCCTTCAGCGCCGCCCAGCCGGCCCGGTAGAAGCGGCCGCCGAGCCAGAATTGCACCGGCGTCGCCAGGGCGAATTGCACCCAGGGGCCTGGCATCCAGTCCCGCCCCAGCACCATGCCGAGCATGCCAATCAGAAAGGGCGCGGTGAGCATCCCGGCCAGGATCAGGTCGCGCCTCTCCCGCCTTCCGCGCGCCGCCTCGGCGGCGTCGGCCTCGGATGCCGTACCCAGCACCTCATAGCCGGCTTCGGCGACGGCGGCGGCCAGCGCCTCCTCCGCGGTGCCGGCCAGGGCGCGGACCTGCGCCCGTTCGGAGGCGAGGTTCACGCTCGCCTCCAGCACGCCCGGCACACGCCGCAGCGCCCGCTCCACCCGCCCGGCGCAGGAGGCGCAGGTCATGCCGCCGATGCGCAATTCGAAACGCTGTTCCGGCACCGCATAGCCGGCGGCCCGCACCGCCTCGATCAGGGCCGGGACCGGGGCGGTGCCGCTGACCTGCGCCCGCTCCGAGGCCAGGTTCACCTGCGCCGCCACGACGCCGGGGACTTTCGCCAGGGCGCGCTCGACCCGCCCGGCGCAGGAGGCGCAGGTCATGCCCTCGACCGGGAGGGAGAGGGACTGTTCGGGAAGAACCGGTGCTTCGGGCATGCTTCGAGACCTTTCGGCCCGGGATGTGGGGCTTCCCATCATGGGAAGGTCAAGGGCAGGTCGCCTTGCAGTGGATCAAGCCCGATGCGAGGGAGCATTCGCGATGGCGATGTCCCCACCCGGCGCCCCGTGCCGCCCGCGCAAGATTGACTCCGCCGCCGCTTGTCCCGAAATCCCCGGGAACGATGCGCCGCCCCATTCTGCTTGCCCTGCTCCTGGCCGCCGCACCCGCCGCGGCGGAGCCTCAGCCCTTCCGCGTCCTCAACCGCACCGGCCAGGAGGCCACCGCCCTGCACGCCGTGCGCAACCCGCGCGGCGCCGCCAATGACTGGGGCCGCAACCTGCTCAGCCGCCCGCTGGCACCGGATGGCGGCTACTCGCTCCGCCCCTCCGAGGCGGCCGGCTGCCGCTTCGACATCCGGCTGGTGCTGGCCGATGGACGGGAGGCGCGGGTGCAGGACCAGGATATCTGCGCCAACCCGGTCGTCTCGGTGGGGCCGGGCAGCCTGGCGGCGCCGTCCGCCACCCGCTCTGCCGCCCCCGCCGGCCCGCAGGCGCGGGTGAACCCGCAGGCGCGCGTCGCCTCCGGCACTGGCTTCGTCGT
This sequence comes from uncultured Acetobacteraceae bacterium, assembly GCA_937930165.1. Taxonomy (GTDB): domain Bacteria; phylum Pseudomonadota; class Alphaproteobacteria; order Acetobacterales; family Acetobacteraceae; genus CALGVL01. The sequence continues at coordinate 7,172 of CALGVL010000361.1, read as the reverse complement.
GGCGCGGGACCGGGTGCTGACCAACCAGCATGTCATCAATGGCTGCGACCGGGTGCTGGTCCGCACCGCCGATGGCCGCATCCTGGCCGCCACTCCGCCTGCCAAGGTGGACGTGCAGCGCGACCTCGCCCTGCTGGCTGTGCCGGGCGATCCCGGCCCGCCCCTGAGCTTCCGGCGCGATCCCCCGGTGCGGCGTGGCGAGGGCGTGGTGACCTACGGCTTCCCGCTGGCCGGGCTGCTCTCCTCCGGCCCCATCCTGACCACAGGGGAGATCAGCGCCCTCTCCGGCCTCGCCGACAACCAGACGCAATTCCAGATCAGCGCCCCGGTGCAGCCGGGCAATTCCGGCGGGCCGCTGCTGGACCGGCAGGGGCATGTGGTGGGCGTCGTCGTCTCCAAGCTGAACGCGGCGCGCATCGCGCAGCGCCTCGGCGACATCCCGCAGAACGTCAATTTCGCGGTGAAGGGGACGGAGGCGGCGGAGTTCCTGCGCCGCGCCGGCACCCAGCCCCAGGCCGCCGACAGCCGCGGGCCGGAGCGCAGCGCCGCCGAGGTGGGCGAGCTGGCGCATCGCAGCACCGTCTTCATCCGCTGCGAGCGCTAGGCTCCATCCGCCGGATCGCCGGGATCAGCAGCAGGGCCGAGAGGGCCACCAGCCCCCAGAGCCCGCCCAGCGCCGCCCCCGCCCCCAGCGCATCCACGGCGAAGCCCACGGCCAGCGGCACGGCGCTGAAGCCGAGATGCGCGACGACGAAATAGCCGGCCACCGCCCGCGCCCGGTCGCTCCCCGCCGCCTCCGCCACCGCCGCCAGCCCGCCCAGATAGATGAAGCCGTAGCTCGCCGTGCCGGTGATGCCGCCGCCGATCAGCAGCGGCCAGAGCCGCCCCGTCGCGGCGCCCCAGAGCGTCAGCCCCGCCCCGGCGCAGAGCACTCCCAGCCCCAGCCGCACTGCGCGGCGGGGGTCGAGCCGGTGCAGCGCCTGCTGCACCGCCACCCCGACCAGGATCATCACGCAGACCGCGACCGCCCCGGCCAGCGGCAGGCCCTGCGCTGCCAGCGCCGCCGGCACGCTGGTCAGCACCGTCCCGGTCACGCCCCAGCCGGGCAGGATGGCGAGCGTCGTCGGCAATGTTCCACGTGGAAAAGCCGGCCAGCGGAGCCAGGCGCCGCCCGGCCGCGCCAGCGTCTCCGGCAGGCGGGCGATGGGCCAGAGCAGCAGCAGGACGAAGAGCAGATGCGCCGGATAGGTCAGCGGCGGCTCCATCCCCGGCCAGGCCAGCAGGGCGCCGAGGGTCAGCACCCCGCCGATGCCGAAGCTGCCGACCGTGGCGGTGGCGATGACCGCGGCGGCACGCCTGCCACCCTCGCGCTCGCCCCCCGCCAGCTCCGCCGCCCAGGCCGCCGCGGCACCGGTGATGCAGCCCATGGCGAGCCCCTGCGCGGTGCGCGCCAGCGCCAGGGCGGGCAGGCCCGGGGCGAGGCTCAGCACCAGGGAGGAGAAGGCCGCCAGCAGCACGGCAAGCAGGACGCAGGGCTTCCGCCCGATCCGGTCCGGCAGCGGCCCGAGCAGTGGCGCGGTGACGATCGCCGTCGTCGCATAGCAGGCGAAGGCCAGGGCGAGCGCTCCGGCGCCATGGCCGCCGCGCCGCGCATAATCGACATAGAGCGGCAGCGGCAGGGTGGTGGAAAGGCCGACGGCACAGACCGCAAGCCCGATCAGCAGCACCGCATGGCGCGGACCAGCTGGATGCACGCCCCGGCCCGCCTATCCCGCCGCCGTCACATCGGATCCCTTAATGGCGGCACATGCCTCGCCGCCGCGCAGGCTGGGATCGTGGGTGGCCCCGTCGGCGATGGAGGCGGCGATGACCATGGCCTGCGCAATCCCGGTGCGCGGAAAACCGGCGGTCCGCCCCTTCCACATGCCGGCCGCCTTGCCTCTGCTCCGGTTGCACGCGCCAAGCCCCATGGCCGCCCCCTCCGGGACTGGTTGCCCGGTCAGGCTAGAGGCAATGGGGCAAGGCGGAAAGCCGGGGATCGCCCCGGATCGGCACGGCCGGCCGCGGCATCCGGTGCCGCCAGCCCGGCCGCGATCGCGCCAATCCGCGATGCGGTGTGGCGCAGGTCACAGCGGCCGCGCCGCGCCGGCACCAGGATCCGCCGCGCCAATCACGGCGAACCACCCAAGGACAACTGACAGATGAGCAAGAAAATCACGGCCCGCTTCGCCCTGGGCGTGCTCACCCTGGGTCTTGCCGTCGCGACCGCGGCGGTCCCTGCGGCGCAGGCGGAGGAAAGCGAGGGGATGGGCACCCAGGCCGTCGTGGAGATGGTGCGGGAACAGGCGATCCGCAGCAACGCATCCGGCTGGCGGAACGGGATGCCGACACTCGTCAATGTCGGCGGCGGCCAGAGCGTCGTCTATGCCGAGTCGCCGAGCGGCAATGCCGGCACGGGCGGGACCGTCGCCGTGACGGGCAATGCCGGCGGCGGCGATCCGATCGTGGAGCGCCAGCCCGCAGCACCATCCCCGACCCTGGCGATGACGCGGTGATCGCGGGTCCCTGATCCGGCGCTGATCCTCCGCACCGCCCTTGCGGCGCCTGCAGGCATGGCCTCCCGGCCGGGGGCCATGTCTGCCGGCCTTTCCGCAAGGCGCGTGACGGCCGCCGCCTTCCCTGCCGGGGATCGCCCCGGACGGCGACCACCTGCCGCAGTCATCCGCTTGCCGCAGCGGCGGCCCGGTCCCACCCTCCCTGCCCATGCCTGACACACTGAGCGCCATCACCCTGCGGGACAGCAGCGCGGCGGACATCCCCGCCATCGCCCGCATCTACGCGCATTGGGTGCTGCACGGCCTGGCCAGCTTCGAGATCGAGCCACCCACCGAAGCCGAGATGGCCCGGCGGCGCGAGGCGGTGCTGGCCGGCGGCTATCCTTATCTCGTGGCGACGGATGCCACGGGCCGCCTGCTCGGCTATGCCTATGCCAGCGCCTACCGTACCCGTCCCGCCTATCGCTTCGCGGTGGAGGATTCCATTTACGTCGCGCCGGATGCAGGACGGCGCGGCGTCGGCGCGGCGCTGCTGCCGGCGCTGATCGCACGCTGCACGGAACTCGGCTTCCGGCTGATGGTCGCGGTGATCGGGGACAGCGGCAATGCGGCCTCCATCGGCCTGCATGCGCGCTGCGGCTTCCGCCATGCCGGGCTGCTGCCCGGCATCGGCTGGAAGCATGGGCGCTGGGTGGACAGCGTGCTGATGACCCTGCCGCTCGGCGAGGGTGCCAGCACGCCGCCGCCCGCCGGGCGGTAGGTTCCTGGCGCTCCTATCCTGCCGGCCGCTTCCCGGCCGCTTCGCGCCCTCCGCCTGCGCGTCGGGCGACCGGACGGTTCAGGCCACCGCCGCGCGCCGCGCGCCGGACAGCCGCCCGGTATCCAAAGCGAAGGCCCCGGCGCCAAGCCCCGCCTGCACCAGCAGCAGCACCGTCCAAAGCGCCGGGTATTCCCAGCCGCCGCCCGTGGCGGTGAAGACCCAGCCATTGCCCGTATGCTGCAGCAGCGCCCCGAGCATCAGCGGCACCAGCGCCAGGCTCACCCAGCGCACGCCGATGCCGGCGATCAACGCCAGCCCGCCCAGGATCTCCGCCGCGATCACCACCGCTCCGAGGACCGGCGGATAGCCGATGCTGCCGAAATAGCTCATGGTCCCGGCCAGGCCGAAGGTGCCGAGCTTCAGCACCGCGCCATGCGCCAGGAAAAGCAGTCCTTGGGAGACGCGCAGCAGCGCCGCGGCGTAGGGGGTAGTGGCCCGTTCGTCGAACATGGTCCCGTTCCTGATTCCTTCCTGCCGCCAGCCTGCCCGTGTGGGCCCGCCGCTTCCAATGCAGGGCGGAAACCTCCACCATCAGCCGGGTGAATGACGGCGGGCCTCTCCGCGATGACCGATCTCGGGAATCTCGACCTGAACCTGCTGCGCGTCTTCGATGCCGTGATGCGGGAACGGCATGTGACCCGCGCGGCGGAACGGCTGCACCTGTCGCAGCCCGCAGTTTCCAACGCGCTGGCGCGGCTGCGCCAGGCCCTGGGGGATGAGCTTTTCCTCCGTCGCCCCGGCGGGGTGGAGCCGACCGCGCTCGCCCTCTCCCTGGCCGGGCCGGTGACCGAGGCGCTGGACCGCATCGCGGAGGCGCTGGCGGCACAGGCGCCCTTCGATCCCGCCACCACCAGCCGCGTCTTCAGCGTCGCCTTCAGCGAGTATGCCGAGGCCGTGCTGGCCCCGCCGCTGCTGGCGCGCATGGCGCGGGAGGCGCCGCAGGCGCTGCTGGCGATCGGCCATGTGGACCGCACGAACTGGGAATCGGTGCTGGAGGATGGCGGGGCGATGCTCGCCGTCGCCGTGCTGCCGGAGCCGCCGGCGATCTATACCCGCCTGCGCCTGCTGCCCGAGGCCTTCTGCACCCTGATGCGCCCCGGCCATCCGCTGGCCGAGGGGGAGCTCACGCCGGAGCGCTTCGCCAGCGTGCCGCACCTGCTGCATTCGCCCAACGGTTCGCGCGACGGCGCGCTGGACGGGCCGATGGCGGAGGCCGGATATCCGCGCCGGCTCGGCGCCGCCGTCGCGCATCTCGCCGCGGTGCCGGAGATCCTGAAGCGCACCGACATGATCATCACCCTCTCGGCGCGGCTGGCAGCGGAGATGGCGCGCGCGCATGGGCTGGTCATGCGCGATCCGCCGGTCGCGGTGCGGCACACGCGCCTGTCCCTGGTTTTCCACCGGCGCTTCGAGGCTGATCCCGGCCATGCCTGGCTGCGCCGCCTGCTGCTGGCGGTAGCGCGGGAGGTGGAGCCGGCGCGATGAGCGAATTTGATTACGTCATCATCGGCGCCGGCAGCGCCGGCTGCGTGCTGGCCAACCGCCTCTCCGCCGATGGCGCCCGCGTCGCGCTGATCGAGGCGGGCGGGCGGGACCGCCATCCCTACATCCACATCCCGGCCGGCTATGCGCGGATCCTGATGCATCCGCGCCTGACCTGGGGCTACAGGACGGAACCCGATCCGGGCACCGGCAACCGCGCGCTGGACTATCCGCGCGGCCGGGTCTGGGGCGGCTGCTCCTCGATCAACGGCCTCGGCCATGTGCGCGGGCATCCCTCGGATTATGACCTCTGGGCGCAGAAGGGCTGCACGGGCTGGGGCTGGGCGGATCTGCTGCCCTATTTCCAGCGGCACGAATCCTTCGCCGGGGGCGGCGAGGGCCGGGGCACCGAGGGCCCGCAGCCGGTGGAGCACTTGGCGGAACGCCCGCCGCTGCTCGACCATCTGGCGGAGGCCGCGCGCGCCATCGGCCTGCCGGTGAATGCCGACATGAACGGCCCGAGCCGGGAGGGCTTTTCCACCTTCCAGCAGACCCGGCGCGGGCGGCGTCGGGTTTCCGCGGCGCGGGCCTATCTCGTGCCGGCGCTGAGGCGGCCGAACCTCGCAGTGATCGACCATGCGCTGGCCCTGCGGATCCTGATCGGGAATGGCCGCGCCACCGGCGTCGCCATCCGCCGCCACGGCACGGAACAGGAGGTGCGGGCACGACGGGAGGTGATCCTCTCGGCCGGCGCCATCGGCTCACCGCAATTGCTGATGCTGTCGGGCCTCGGCCCGGCGGAGCATCTGGCCCGGCACGGCATCGCGGTGCTGCGCGACATGCCCGCCATCGGCGCCAATCTGCAGGACCATTACATCACGCGCCTGACCTACAGGCTGGCTTCGCACCGCTGGTCGGCGAACCGCCGCATCGCGGGCTGGCGCCTGCCCTTCGAGGTGCTGCGCTGGGCCATGCGCGGCAACGGCGTGCTGACCTGGTCGCCAGGCATGTTCAGTCTCTTCGCCCGCACCGCGCCAGGGCTGGAAGCGCCGGACATCCAGATCAATGGCGGGCCGATCTCCTGGGCCGATGGTGTGATCGGCGTGCCGGAGGCGGAGCCGGGCATGACCATCGGCGTCTGGCAGTGCCGCCCGGAAAGCCGCGGCACCGTGCGGCTGGCAAGCGCCGATCCCGCCGTGGCGCCGCGCATCGCGCCGCGCTATCTGGCGACGGAAACCGACCGCGCCTGTGTGCTGCGCGGGATCAGGCTGGCGCGGCGCTGGCTCTCGGCGCCGCCACTCGCCGGCATCGTGCTGAAGGAGGCACGGCCGGGCCCGCTGGCCGAAAGCGATGCGGCGCTGCTGGAATTCGCGCGGGAGACGGGCGGGACCGTCTATCACCCCTGCGGCACCGTGCGCATGGGCGGCGACCCGGCCGCGCCGCTGGATGCCCGGCTGCGGCTGCGCGGGGTCGCGGGGCTGCGCGTGGTGGATGCCTCGGTCTTCCCGGACATCCCGGTCTGCAACATCAACGCGACGGTGCTGAGCGTGGCGGAAAAGGCGGCGGACCTGATCCGGGAGGATGCCCGCGCCGCGGGCGGATCCTAAGCCGCCCCCCGCCGCAACCGGCCGCGCGGCCACCCGTTCAGACAGGCTGAGCCGCGAACAGGGGAAGGCAACAGCATGATCGCGACACGCACCGATGCCGCCGCCCAGCAGAAGGTCTGGGACATGATCCGCGATGCCGAGGTGGCCATGATGGTCACCATGGACGAGGAAGGCCGTTTCCGCAGCCGCCCGATGCGCGCGGTGATGCAGGAATTCGATGGCGTGCTCTGGTTCTTCACCGAGGCCGGCAGCCCCAAGGCCGCAGAGGTGGCGCAGGATGAGCGCGTGCTGCTGACCTATGCCGATCCGAGGCGGCAGAACTACGTCTCCGTCGCCGGCACGGCGGAACTGGTGCGCGACAGGGAGAAGCAGAAGCAGCTCTGGAGCGAGCCGTTGCGCACCTGGTTCCCCAGCGGTGCCGAGGATCCCAGGATCGCGCTGCTGAAAGTCACGGTGGACGGCGCAGAATACTGGGACAGCCCGTCTTCCACCATGGTCCATGCCTTCGGCTATCTGAAGGCGGTCACGACCGGCCAACCGGCGAATCCGGGCGCCAACGACAAGGTGGACTTCTCGAAAAAGGCCGGGTGAAGAAGCGGCGCTTCCGGCGCCGCTACCGCAGCAGCGTCGCCGTCCGCTGGCGCAGATCGGCCACCAGCCGCTCCGGCCCGCCCTCGCGCAGGATCGCGGTGAATTCGGAGCGCCGGC
>CALGVL010000360.1 GCA_937930165.1 uncultured Acetobacteraceae bacterium | reverse complement strand
GGGCGGTGCTGCCGGCGGGCGGAGTGGTCGGCACCTCCTCGGTCCGCCGGCAGGCGCAATTGCTGGCGGCGCGGCCGGATCTCTCGGTGACGACGCTCCGCGGCAACGTCCAGACGCGGCTGGAGAAGGTGAGGGGGGGCGAGGTTGCCGCCAGCCTTCTGGCCCTCGCCGGCCTGCGCCGGCTGGGGCTGGAATCCGAGGCGGCCGTGATCCTGGATCCGGAGGCGATGGTCCCCGCCGCCGGCCAGGGCATCGTCGGCATCACCGTCCGCGCCGACGACATCGAGCTGCGCGAATTGCTGGCTGCCATCGAGGATCGCGAGGCGGCGGCGGTCAGCACCGCGGAACGGGCGCTGCTCGGCGCCCTGGACGGCTCCTGCCGCACCCCGATCGGCGGCCATGCCCGGCTGCTGCCGGATGGCCGGCTGCGCCTGACCGGGCTGGTGGCGCGGCCGGACGGCTCCTTCCTGCTGAAGCGCTCCCTGACCGGCCCAGCGAAGGAGGCGGCGCGCATCGGCGCCGAGCTCGGCCGCAGCCTGCGGGCGGATTCGCCCAGCGACATCTTTGCCTGAGGGCGCCTCCGCCCCCGCCATCCTGGTGACGCGCCCGGAGCCGGGCGCGGAGGAAACGGCCCGGCGTTTGGCGGCGCGCGGCTTCCGCCCGGTGCTGGCCCCGGCCCTGGTCCTGGAATCACGGCCCTTCCGCCTGCCCCCGGCCCAGGCCCTGCTGCTGACCAGCCGCGCCGCCGCCCGCTCCCTGGCCGCGGCCGCGCCCGCCGCCTCCGACCTGCCTGTTCTGGCGGTGGGGGAGGCGACGGCAGCGGAGGCCCGTGCCCACGGCTTCTTGAACGTCACCGCCGCCGGGGGTGATGCGGCGGCACTGGCAGAGCTGGCCGCCGCGCGGCTGGATCCCGCAGCCGGGCCGCTCCTGCTGGCGGTCGGCGAGGGCTATGGCCAGGATCTCGCCGCCGGCCTGCGGGCGCGCGGCTTCCGGGTGCTGCGCCGCATCGCCTATGCGGCCCGGCCGGCGAGGGAATTGCCGCCGGCCGCGCAGGCGGCCCTGGCGGCGGGGGAGGTCGCTGCCGCCCTGTTCTTCTCGCCTCGCTCCGCGGCCTGTGCCGTCGCCCTGCTGCGGGCCGCCGGGCTGGCCGAAACCGTTGCGGGCATGGAGGCGTTGGCGATCAGCCCAAGGGTTGCCCGGACCCTGGAGGCGGCGCTTGCGCCCCTGGCATGGCGCGCGCTGCGCATCGCGGAACGACCGGACCAGGACGCCTTGTTGGACCTGCTCGGTCCCAGGTAAGCAGCAGGACATGAGCGACGCCCCCGAAACCCCAGCCAACCCTCCGACGGGTGGCAATGCCTCCCCCGCGGCCTCGCCGCAGCCACGCAACACGCCGGTTGCCCCAGCCCCACCCAGGCGCTTCGATCCCGCGGCGCTGATGATCGGCGTCGGCGGCGTGGTGCTGCTGCTGGCCCTCTGGTGGCTCTGGGCCACGCCGCGCGCGGACCGCATCGCGGAATCGGATGCGGCGCGGCTCGCACGGGTCGAGGAGCGTGTGGCCGGGCTGGACACGATGCGGGAGCAGATCGCGTCCCTGACCGCCCGCCAGCAGCAGCTCGCCGGGCTGGAGGGGCAGGTGCAGCAATTGGCGCCGCTGGCAAGCCGCGTCCGCACGCTGGAAGAAAGGCCGGCGCCGCCCGACATCCGGCCGCTGGAGGGACAGGTCACTGCCCTCACCGAACGGATTGCGACGGCCGAGCGCAGCGCTGCCCAGGCGTCCGACCGCGCCGCCGCCGATGAGCGCCGCCTGGCCGCGCTGGAGAGCCGCCCGGCCTTCGACCCGGCCAAGGTGGCGCCACGCGAGGCGCTGGATGCGCTCGCCACCCGTGCCGACCGGCTCGCCGAGCGCGTCGAGGCCCAGGCCGCCCGCATCCAGGCGGCGGAGGCGGAGCAGACGCGCCGGCTGCAGGAGCTGGCGCAGACCCTGGACCAGCGCCGTGCCACTGCCGAGGAGGCGGCGACGCAGCGCCTGGCGCAGTTCGAGGCGCGGCAGCAGCAGCAGGTCGCGGCCCTTGAGGCGAGGCTGGACCAGCGCGTCACGGCCCTGGACCAGAAGCTCGACCAGCGCGTTTCGGCCCTGGGATCCAGTCTCGACCAGCGCATCGCGGCCCTGGGCTCGACGGTGGACCAGCGCATCGCGACGCTGGATTCGAAGCTTGAACAGCGACTCGCGGCCGTGGAGCAGGCGCAGCAGAAGCTCGCGGCGCTGGAGGGGCGCACCGCCCGCCTTGCAGCCATTGACGGGCTGCGGGCGGCGCTGGCGGCGGGGCAGCCGCTCGGCCCGGCCCTGGCGCGGATCGAGAACCCGCCGCAGGCCCTCGCGCGCTTCGCCAATGCCGCGCCACCGACCGAAGCCTCTCTGCGCCTGTCCTTCGAGGATGCGGCCAAGGCTGCGCGTGCGGCCTCGGATGCCGCCATGCAGCCGGACGGCACGCAGCAGGGCGTGGTGGATTCGGCCCTGGCGCGGCTCGGCGGCCTCGTCACCGTCCGCCGCGGCGACCAGGTGGTCTGGGGCGATGCGGCGGAAGCCGAGATCGAGCGCGCCCGCCGTGCGCTTGAGGCCGGCGACCTGGAGGTGGCGATGCAGCATATCGGGAAGCTTCCGGCGCCCGCGCGCGCAGCGATGCAGAACTGGACCGACCAGGCGCAGGCGCTGCTCGCGGCGCGCTCCGCCCTGCGGCAGCTGGCGGCGGGCTGAGCCGATGTTCCGCGCCATCACGGTCCTGCTCTTCCTCGGCATCGGCGTCGCGCTGGCCATGTGGCTGGCGCAGGTCGGCGGCACGGTGCAGATCCAGGTGGGCGACACCTGGATCGGCGTCAGCTTCCCGATCGCGCTGCTGATCCTGTTCCTGACCTTTCTGGTCCTGCACGGGATCCTGGCGCTGATCGGCGCGCTGCGGCGCTGGCCGGGCCGCATCCGCGCCCGCCGTGCTGCCCGCCGCCGGGCGGAGGGCGACGCGGCGCTGACCCGGGCGCTGGTGGCGCTGGCCGCCGGCACGGCGGAGACCGCGCGGCTGGAGGTGCGCCGGGCGCGCACGGCGCTGGGCGACACGCCGCAGATCCTGCTGCTGGCCGCGGAGGCCGAGCGCCTCTCCGGCCGGGAGGAGGCGGCGGCGGAAGCCTTCCGCGCCCTGGCGGCGCGCGAGGATTCACGCTTCCTCGGCCTGCGCGGCCTGCTGCGCCAGGCGATGACGCGCGGCGACTGGGATGCGGCCCTGGCCCTGGCGCGCGAGGCCGAGGCTGCCCAGCCGGGCGCCGCCTGGCTGCGCGAGGAACGGGCGCAATTGGCGCTGCGCACGCGCGACTGGCGCGAGGCCCTGGCCCTGGCGCCGCCGGAGACGCCGCGTGCCGCCCTGGCCCTGGCCGCGGCCGAGCAGGAGCCGGATGCCAGCCGGGCCGCGGAGCTGGAGCGGCAGGCCTTCCAGGCCGACCGCAGCTTCACTCCCGCGGCGCTGGCGCATGCCCGACGGCTGAAGGAGGGCGGCAGCCCCCGCCGTGCCCGGACCGTGCTGGAGGAGGCATGGGCGGCGGCACCGCATCCCGACCTCGCCGGCCCCTATCTGGCCGATGAGGCGGATTCGCTGATGCGGGTGAAGGCAGTGGAGCAGCTGATCCGCCACAACCCGGACCATCCCGAAAGCCGCCTGCTGCTGGCCCGCACGGCGCTGGAGGCCGGGCTGACCGGCCGGGCGCGCACTGCGTTGGAGGCGCTGGTGCAATCCGGCCAGGCCGACCGCCGCGCCTTCCTGCTGCTCTCGGAGCTGGAGGAGGCGGAGCACGGCGAGACGCCGGAAACCCGCGCCGCCCAGGCCCGCTGGCTGCGCGAGGCGGCGGTCGCGGTGCCGGAGCCCCGCTGGCGCTGCGCCCATTGCGGCACCGACTACGACTCCTGGGCGCCGGTCTGCCGCGTCTGCGACACGGTGGGGCAGATCACTTGGACCGCGGCGCCGCGGGCGACGGTCCCGGCGGCTGACGCGGTGGCCTGACAGGCGGGGGCGTCATCGGCGCAAGGCGGAAAGGCACTGCTTTGCGCATTCGGCCGTTGCCCTCCCGCGGGCCTGCTGGTATCTGGCCGGCCGTCGCCGCGGAGAAGGTCCGGCGGCGCCGGGCTGGCGTAGCTCAGTTGGTAGAGCACTCGATTCGTAATCGAGCGGTCGGGAGTTCGAGTCTCCCCGCCAGCAC
>CALGVL010000359.1 GCA_937930165.1 uncultured Acetobacteraceae bacterium | reverse complement strand
GGCACTACCGAGCGGATCGGCGCGGAGAGCGCGCCGGCCAGCCCCGCCAGCAGCGCTCCGATGCCGAAGACCGCGGCGTAGACGACTGTTGTATTGATGCCGAGCGCACCGACCATGCCCGGATTGACCGCCGCCGCCCGCACCGTCCGGCCGAAGCGCGTGTGCCCCATGCCGAAGGCCAGCAGCAGGGCGATGGCCGCAGTGATGCCGAACAGGACCAGGTAGTAGAAGGGCACGATCCCACCAGCGATCAGCAGTGGCGGGCGCCGGAAGGCATCCGGCAGGTCCATCTTCAGGAAGTCGCCGCCCCAGACGATCTTCACCACGTCGTCGAGGATCAGGATGATGGCGTAGCAGACCAGCAGCTGCATCAGCACATCCGTGCCGTAGATGCGGCTGAGCAGGAAACGCTCCATCACCAGACCGGCAAGCGCCACGCCGAACGCGCCGGCCAGCACCGCCGCCAGGAAGCTGCCCGTCGCCCCATAGGCCGAGAGGGCGAAATAAGCGCCCAGCATGTAGAGCGTGCCATGGGCGAAATTGACCAGCCCCAGCACGCCGAAGATCAACGTCAGGCCGGAGGCCACCAAGAACAGCAGCATGCCGATGGTGAGGCCAGCCGAGACCTGCGTGACGACGCAGGAAGCCGAGCTGAGACAGGAGGCGAGTTCACCGAGATCCATGAGGGCCTTTCCGGTCGGATGCGGAGGGGGCGCGACTGGTCGCGCCCCGGATGGATCAGGCCCAGCCCTTCGCCTTCTTCCACTCCTGCTCCAGGCGGAAGATCATGTTCCAGTCAGCGGTCTTCATCCCCTCGACATAGGGATCGTTCGGGATGGTGGTGCCCCAGCCGATGGCGTAGCCGACCAGCGTCTGGTCCTCCGCTCGCATGGTCACCTTGCCGTCGGCCCCGAAGGGGCTTTCGATGGTCATGCCCTTCAGCGCCTCAGCCAGCTTCCGCGGGTCCGTCCCGCCCACCTTCTTCAGCGCGGCCACCAGCAGATGCACGGCGGTCGCGGACTGCCAGGACCAGTTGGTGGGATAGGTGTTGTAGCGGCGGTAGTATTCCTCGGCAAAGCTGAGATTGCCGGGGACATTCGGGAAATTCTTCAGGTAGCGATTGCCGGAATGCACGCCGCGCGGCAGCGCCTTGACCTGCTGCAGCGTGGTGTAGTCCGCCATGTTCACCGCGAAGAATTGCGACTGGTTGAACAGGCCGTAGAGCGAGGCTTGCTCCACGAAGGTCACCAGGTCGCCAGCCCAGAGGCAGGAATAGACCGCCTGCGGCCGGCCCTGCACCAGGCGTGTCACATTCTCGGTGTAGTCCGGCTGGAACAGCTTTGGCCAGGTTTCGCCGATCACCTGCACATCCGGCGCGAAGGCACGGAGATACTCCATGAACTCCGCCGTGGTATCGCGGCCGTAGGCATAGTCGGGGGAGACGGTCATCCAGCGCTTCAGGTTGCGCGCCTTGGCAATTTCCGCGGCATAGGCGCCGCCGGCGATCGAATCGTGGATGCCGACGCGGGCGACGCGGAAGGCGTTCCAGAAGCGCTGCTTCGGATCGGCGGTGAGCGAGGATGTTTCCGAATTCAGGTGAATGGTGAGCGTGCCGCTCTCCCGCACCACTTCATGCACGGCAAAGCCGCCGGAGGAAGGCTCGCCATCGAACAGCAGGTCGACGCCGTCGGAGCTGATCATCTCCCGCGCGATGCGGGCGGCCTCTGCCGGCACGCCGCGGCTGTCGCGCACGATGACCTCGATGGGGCGGCCGTCCAGGCCGCCGGCGGCGTTGAACCGCTCCACCTCCATCATCACCGCATTGCGCGAGGAGACACCGAGTTGCGCGACACGGCCGGACAGAATGGTGGGCATGCCGATCCGGATCGGCCGGCGCCCCTGGCCGGAAGCGATCATCGGGAAGCCGGTGACCGCAACGCCGCCAAGCGCGGCCCCTGCCTTCAGGATATTGCGGCGGCCGAGGCCGCCCCGATCGGACTGGGACATGACTGTTTCCTCCCGGCAGCGTCACTGCATGCTCACGCTCCGTTGTCCCGAGCTTAGGCGAAGCCCGCGCCGCCGGTCAATGCGAATATGAATAACGAATCACCATTCATTTTTGCCGGCAGCCAGCCCAGCCCGGATCAGGCCCGATTCAGGCCGGACCGCCTTTCAGGCCGTACCGGAGCAACTTCATATAGGCGCGGATCAGGCTCTCGGGCGGCGCCTTCACCCGGCCGCCCGTTCCGTAGGCATAGCGGAGGCTGGCGTAGCTGCGCGCCGCCATCAGCAGGATGACCAGCGGCTCGATCTCGTCGGGCTCGAAACCAGGCAGCGCACCGCGCCGTTGCGCCCGCTCCAGCGCTCGGCGGTAATCGGCTGCGATATTGTCGAAATGCTGCCGGAAGCCACGCGGAGCGAACAGCTCCGCCTCGTTCAGTATGCGCAGGAAGGCCGGCCGCTTGCGCAGGAAGCCGAAGAAGGCACGGAAGCGCCTTTCCTCGCGGGCAAGCTCGTCCGTCTCGCCGGCCACGGCGGCGGCGATATGCGCCAGCATCTCCTCCCCCATCGCCGGCAGCAATTGGTCCAGCAGATCCTGGCGGGAGGCGAAGTAATTGTAGAAGGTGCCCTGCGCCACGCCGGCAAGGCTGGTAATGCGCGCCACCGAAGCACCGGCATAGCCATACTTGCCCACGACCCGTGCCGCCGCGTCGAACAGCGCCAGCCTTACCTGGTCCGCCTTCTCCTGCCGCCGCGACCGCGCGGCGATATGGGCCGAGTCGGAATTCTTGGGCGCGGTGTTCCTTGTTCGGGTCTTGCTGGCCATGGTCTGCGGCGCGGAAACTGTCACGCGCACCGCCCGAACGTCAAACGGCATTTCGCCCGAGTTCCTCGAGGATCCGGCGGGTATCGGCCCCAAGCGCCGGAGCGCACCGCCGGTTCATCTCCCCCGGCTGCAAGCCAGGGGCACGGACACCTGTGAAATCGCCAGCCACGGGCTCGAACAACCGGGTTGCCAGCACCTGCGGATCGGCAGTGACGCGGTCATAGGGCAGCACCTCCTGGCACAGCAGGTCAATGCTCTCCATGGCCTTTAACCAAACCTGGGTGGGCCGCCCGGCGAGTTCTGCTGCAATCGCGGCTCGCAACGCCTCCTGATTCTCGAAGCGCGCGGCATCCGTGGCGAAACGCGGATCCTGAAGAAGTTCAGTTCGGCCGATGAGTCCAAGCAGATCTTCCACATGCCGTCGCTTGGTGCCGGACAGGGCGATATAGCCATCCTGCGTCCGGTAGATGCCGACCGTCGCATAGGCCTCCCGTCCCGTCGCGCCACCGGTCACCCGATGCTCCGCAACCTTGTAGCTCTGGAGCGCCAGGCTCGCATGAAGCAGGTTGATGTCGAGGTGGCAGCCCTTGCCCGTCCGGCCCCGCAACAGCATCGCCGCAAGGACGGCTTGGCTTGCATAGACGCCCGTGACTAGATCGACCAGTGGTACCCGCACCCGGATGGGCTCCCCGGTCCCGCTTGCCCCGAAGGCAAGTCCAGTCATCGCCTGCAGGATCGCATCCGTGCCCGGGCGCTGCGCATGCGGCCCGTGCTGCCCGAAGCCGCTGATCGAGAGGTAAATAAGACCGGGCTGCCGCAGACAGAGCTCGGCTGGGCCAAGGCCCAAGCGCTCCATCACCCCTGGCCGATTGCTCTCGATCAGGATGTCGGCCGTGCGCGCGAGCTGCTGCGCGCTGCTCCTGCCATCCAGGGTCTTCAGGTCGAGAACGATCCCCTCCTTGCCCCGGTTCAGGGTGAGAAAGGTGACGCTCGCCTCTCCAATCCGCGCGCCGAGGCCACGCGACCAGTCGCCTTCCGGTGGTTCCACCTTGATGACCCGGGCGCCGAAGTCAGCCAGCAGACAGGCGCAATGCGGGCCCGCAATTCCCTGGCTGAAATCCAGCACCGTCACTCCGGCCAATGCCTGTCCCAGCATGGCGTCAGTCCACCCGAATGCCGGCGGCGGCGATGACCTCGCGCCATTTCCGCGTCTCATCCCGGATCCAGGCCTCACAGGCTTCCGGCGTGCTGCCGGAAGGCTCCAGCCCCATTGCGGCCAGGCGTGCCTGCGTGTTGGGCTCCCGAAGGATGGCCCGCAGTTCGGCATTCAGGCGGGCGATGGCCGGCGCCGGCGTGCCGCGTGGCGCCAGCAACCCGTACCAGCCCGTCACCTCGAAGCCGGGCAGGCCGCTGGCGGCGATGGCCGGTATGCCGGGCGCCAAGGCACTTGGCCCAGGCGTTGCGACGCCGACGGCGCGGATATGGCCGGCATCGATCACCGGCTTCGCCGCCGCCACGGTAGCGAAGACGGCGGCGATCCGTCCTCCGGCTAACTCGGCCAGGGCCGGCGCCTCTCCACGATAGGGGACATGCACAATGTCCACCCCAGCCTGGCGCTTGAACAACTCCATCGCCAGATGCGCGGTGGTGGCGTTCCCGGCAGATCCGTAGCTGAGCGCGCCCGGCTGCCGCCTAGCCAGGGCAATAAATTCGGCGGCGTTGTTCACCGGCAGGCTCGCCGGAACAGTCAGCAAGATCGGGAAGCTTCCGGCCAGGCCGACGCAACTGAAGTCGCGCAGCGTGTCATAGGGCAAAGCCGGGTACAGCACGGGGTTCACGCTGGCGACGCCCTGGTAGACCAGCACTAGGGTGTTGCCGTCCGGCGTGGCGCGTGCCGCGGCCTCCATGCCGATGATGCCGCCGCCGCCCGGGCGGTTCTCCACCACGAAGGTCTGACCGGTCCGCTCCGAGAGGCGCTGTGCGAGCAGCCGGGCAAGACCATCCGTCAGTCCACCCGGCGCGATTGGGGCAATGATGCGTACGGCCCGGCCGGCTTCCTGCGCCCGGGCCAGACTCGGCAGACCCATGACCTGAGCGATGCCGGCCAGCAGGCCGCGTCGTGTTGCGCAGATGTCACGCTGCATCGATCTGCACTCCTTCGCGGCGCACCACGGCGCCCCATTTCTCGATTTCGCCGCGCACGAAGGTGCTGAACTGTTCCGGCGTGCCATAGGCGGGAACGCCGCCCATCTCGGCGAAGCGACGGCGCGTCTCGGGCGCCTCCAGCAGCGCCCTCATCTCCAGGTTCACGGCATGCAGCGCATCCTGCGGCACGCCTGCCGGGGCGAAGATGCCGAACCAGGTGTTCATGTCGTACTCTGCCAGTTCGGGCATCGTCTCCCGCAGGGCAGGCAGGTCGGGTAGTTGCGCGTTGCGCTCCGCGCTGGTCACTGCCAGCGGCCGGACGCGGCCCGAGCGGATCTGCTGGATAGCAGTGGAGAGGTTGTCGAACATGAACTGGATGTTCCCGGCCAGCAGATCCAGCATGGCAGGAACCGAACCGCGGTAGTGTGCCGGCACCGCTTCCGTCCCGGTGAGCTGGTGGAACCAGGCCGCGCAGAGATGTGGCGATTGTCCCACGCCCGCCGTGCCGTAGCTCAGCTTGCCCGGGTTGCGCCGCAGATGCGCGACCAGTTCCGGGACCGTGTTGGCGGGGACCGAGGGATGCACTACCAGGACATTCGGCCCGCGGATCATGTTCGAAACCGGCTGGAAATTCTCCGGCCGGTACTGGAGATTGCGGAACAGCGAATAGGCGATGCTCTGTGGCCCGATATTGCTGCTGAGCAGCGTCAGCATGTCCGGCGCGGCGCGTGCCACCTCCGCCGCGGCTATGGTGCCGCCTCCGCCGCCCTTGTTCTCGACCACGACCGGCGTGCCCCAGCGTGCCTGCAAATGCGTCGCCAGCAGACGGCCCATGATGTCCGTCGTGCCGCCGGGAGCGGCCGCCACGACGATGCGCATGGTCTGGGCGGGCCGCCAGGATTGGGCCGAGGCCGGATGCATGGGGGGAAGGGCGACAAGCGGCGCCATCAATGCGGCGCGACGCGAGATGCTGCGCATGATGGATGTTTCCTCCAGGATCTTCACGTCCGAAACTTCAGGCACGCCGGACGGGCAGCATCGCGCCGCGCAATGGCGAGGCGCGCGCTGCTGCCGCCCCGGTTCATGCTGTCTGCCCGCCGGGCCAGGCGATGCCGCGGATCACGTCCTGCCCCTCCGCATCGCGTACCCACACCTCATAGCCGCCCTCGGCACGGCGCTGCCCGCCGGCAGTAACGCGCGTATCCTGCAGGACAGGTCGGACGAAGCGCACCTCCAGGGAGACCGGCATCGCATCACCGAAGGCGCGGCGCAGCGACTGCCACACCAGATTCAGCGAGAGCATCCCATGCGCGATCGGGCGGCCGAACGGGGTGCAGGCCGCGAAGGCCTCATCGACATGCAGGGGGTTGAAATCGTCGGTGATGGCCGCATAGGCAAGAATCGCCTTGCGGTCCACCAGCAGACTCATCTCGGGGAGCTTCTCGGTCATCATGCCGCCCAGATCACAGTCATGCGGCCGCGGAAGGCAGGACCTTCGGGACCCGTGGTTTCCATTCCGAGCGTCACCCAGGGCCGGCCCTTCCGCCGCTCCTTCTCCAGGCAGGTGATCGTGGTGGTCAGGCGCTCCCCCTGCCGCGGCAGGCGGAGCAACTCGAAATACTGCGCCGCATGCACATTGCCTGGCGGGCGCGGTTGCAGGATCTCGGCATAGGCGCGCATCGAGATCGCAGCCACCATGCCGTGCGGCATCGTCCCACCCAGGTCGTCCTGAGGGAAGAGTTCGCGCCACGCCTCCAGCGCGGTGGCGTCCAGCACCATCTCCCGAGCGCCCATCACCTGCCCGGGGGTGAAGCTGTCATAGGTTATCATGCGTCCTCCATCGCCACCGCGTAGGGCAATGCGATGCCGTGCGGCCCCGCCGGCGGATCGAAGCGGATCAGCACCGCATCTCCGATCCGCGGTGCCTCGGCGGCGGCGCCTCGAAGGCCGAGCATGATGCGTGGCCCCTCCTCCAGCGCCACCAGCGCGACGACATACGGCAGGTCTGCCTTGAAGGCCGGAGAGGGCGGGCGGTGCACACGGGTGTAGCTGGCGATCCGGCCGCGGCCAGAGGCGACTTCCCAGGCCGGCGCCCCCGACTGGCATGCGGCGCAGACGACACGCGGAGGGAACTGTGCGGTGCCGCAGGCGGTGCAGCGCTGCAGGCGCAACTCGCCGCATGCGCAACCCTCCCAGAACGCAGCGGTGTCGGCGTTCGGCACCGGCAGGGGCTTCAGCGACTGGTCCTCTGCCATGGCTCAGGCCCTCCCCAGGACAAGCGAGCAATGTGCGGAAAGGATGCCGCCATCGCCATGCACGAAAGCCAATTCGGCACCGGGCACCTGCCGCGCCTCGGCCTCGCCGCGCAACTGCCGCACTGCTTCCACCACATGGAACAGGCCGCCTGCCGCCCCGGAATGGGCATAGGACATCAGCCCCCCATGCGTGTTGCAGGGCAGCCTGCCGCCGAGGTCCAGCGCGCCAGCGAGCGCCGCTGGCCCTGCCTCGCCCTTCTGGAAGAAACCGATGGATTCCAGTTCCACCAGCAGGGTCACAGTGAAGCTGTCATAGATCTCCGCCACATCGATATCGGCAGGGGACACGCCGGCACGACCGAAGGCCTGGGCGGCGCTCTCGCGGCAGCCAAACTCGGTCAGGCTGGGTGCGGCCACCAGATGCTCATGCGTGTTCTTCTGGCCGGTGCCCAGCACCGCAACGGGGCGCCTCGCCGTATCGCGGGCGGCATCTGCGGCGCTGACCACCAGCGCCGCGCCGCCGTCGGAGATCAGGCAGCAGTCCAGCAGCCGCAATGGCTCGGCGATGAAGCGGCTGGCAAGCACATCCTCCACCGTGATGGGCTTGCGCATCTGCGCCTTCGGGTTGCGCGTGGCGTGGGTGCGGCACGCGACGGCCATCGCCGCCAGGTGCTCCGGCGTTGCGCCGTATTCGTGCATATAGGCCTGCGCCACCAGGGCATAGAGTGCCGGAATGGTGACGCCGAAAGGGCGCTCAAACTGCGGGTGCCCGACCTCCGCCAGCGCGGCCACCGCCTTGTCGCGCGACAAGCCGCTGAGCCGGTTATCGCCAGCCACCACGAGCACATGCCGGCACAACCCGGCCTCTACCAGGGCTGCCGCCTGCATGACCATGAGGCAACCAGTGGCACCCCCGGCCTGGATGGCAGCGGAATAGGCCGGCTGAATGCCGAAATACTCGCAGAAGACGGAGGCCAGCATCAGATGCGGCTCGGTGAAGGAATAGGCGCAGAGCACGCCGTCGATGTCCGCGGCGCGCAGGCCGGCATCTGCCAGGGCAAGCGAGGCCGCCTCCGCGTGCAGGCCCATGCAGGAGGAACCCGGCAATTCCCCCACCGCCGTATCGGCGGCCCCCGTGATGATCGCGCGGCGGCTCATGCGCCCTCCTCCCGCTGCATCCGGTCCCAGTCGAATTCCAGGGGCTGCTTGTTCAGGAAACGATCCACTGCCTCGCGATGATAGGCGCTGTTGATCGCCATGGCCTGCGCATAGGCCTCCATCTCGCCCAGGGCCCGCTGGTCCAGGTTGAAGGACTGGTTCAGCGCATGCTTGGCCATGCCGAGTGCCGCCACGGGCGCCCTGCGGAACCGTGCGGCGAAGGCCATGGCACGGTCCTGCAGCACCTCCTGCGGATGGATCTCCAGAACGATGCCCAGCGCCTTCGCTTCCTCGGCCCCAACCGTCCGGGCGGTCATCACCAGTTCCTTGGCCCGTTGCAGGCCCAGGATGCGCGGCAACAACCAGAAGGCACCGAGATCCGGCACCAGGCCGATGCGGGCGAAAACGGCACAGAAGCGGGCCCGCGGACTGGCGAGCACGAAATCCGCAGCCAGCGCCAGCATGAAGCCGGCTCCGAAGGCGGGACCATCCACCGCTGCCACGACGGGCTTCTCCAGGTTGATCAGCTCCGGCAGCCAGACATGCAGGGCGCGGATGCGTTCCCGCGCCGCCTGCAGGTCCTGCCTGGCACCCTCCAAGGCAGCCAGGTCACCCCCGGCACAGAAGGCGCCCCCTGCCCCGGTCAGCAGCAGGGTCTTGATCGCCGCATCCCGCCGCACGCGGCGGACCACATCGGCAATCTCCTCCCGCATGGTTCCGTCCAGCGCATTTCGCTTGTCCGGACGGTTCATAGTCAGGACGCCGATCCCGTCCTGCACCTGCCAGGCGATGGTCTGATAGCCGCTCACAGCCCGAGCCCCCGTGCGATGAGGTTGCGTTGAATCTCCGAGGTGCCCTCGCCGATCACATAGACCAAGGCGTCGCGATGGAAGCGGCCGACCGGATATTCCCGCATGATCCCCGCGCCGCCATGGATGCGGATGGCGGCCTCCGAGACACGCACCGCGCATTCCGAGGCCACGAGCTTCACCTTCGCCGCCGTCGCGGCATCCAGCGTGCCCTGGTCCACCCGCCAGGCACCGTAATAGACGAGCCAGCGTGCCGCCTCGATTTCGGCCGCCATATCGGCCAGCTTGTGGGCAATGGCCTGGTACTGGCCGATGGGCTTGCCGCGCACCTTCCGGGTCTGCGCATAGTCCAGTGCTGCCTCGAACGCGCCCTGCGCCATGCCGAGCGCATTGGCGGCAACGCCCACCCGGTTCTCCGAGAGACTGTCGAGGATCACCGGATAGGTGCCGGTCCGCTCGCCCAGCAGGCAATCATCCGGCACGAAGGCGTTCTCGATATGCAAGAGGCCGGTGTCGGAGGCACGGATGCCTTCCTTCTTCAGCCGGCTGATCGCAATGCCGGGATTGGGCAGCTCGACCAGGAAGAGGCTGACGGCGTCCGGCGTGAGCTCCGGCCGGGTGCGTGCCGCAAGGGTGAGGAAATCGGCGATCGGTGCATTCGTGATGTAGAGCTTGGAGCCGTTCAGCCGCCAGCCGCCCGGCACCTTCTCCGCCCGCGTGCGCATGGCGCGGATATCCGACCCGCCGTCGGGTTCGGAGAGCGCGAAGCCGGCGATCCTCTCGCCGGCCAGGGCCGGCCGGAAGAACCGCGCCTTCTGCGCATCCGTCCCTGCCTTCCAGATCGGCCAGATCCCCAGATGACTGTGCGCCGACCAGGAGGAGGAGAAGGACTGGCAGATACGCGACATCTCCTCCCGCAGGATGCAGTCGGAAACCTTGTCGAAGCCGGCGCCGCCGTCCTCGGCCGGATAGCGCACGCCGATCAGTCCCAATTCACCGAAGCGGCGGAACAGGTGCTTCGGGAAGCATTCCGTCTCCTCCGCCTCCCGTACCAGGGGTGCCAGCTCGGTTTCGGCGAAGCGGCGCACCGTTTGGCGCAATGCTTCCTGCTCGGGAGTGAAGGTGAAGTCCATGTTCCCCCCATCAAGCGGCTGATCGTTGTGCCATGCCGGCGGGCCGGGCGCCGAGCGCGCGGCCGACTTCCGCCGCCGCCTCGGCGAGCGCCACACCGAGGCGGCGGGCGGCGGCGCGGTCCAGGCGCGCCGACAGATCGACGGCGGACAAGGCCATTACCGGCCGCCCGCCGCTGTCGAGCACGGCGCTGGAGACGGTCGTAATGCCGGAGACGAAGTTGTTGGCATCCACCGCATAGCCGTCGCGCCGCGCCTGCTCCACCTGCCGGAGGAAGGTCTTGAAGGGTGGCAGCGCATCGGAGCGCAGGGCCGCGTACTGCCGGGCAAGCTCGGCTTCCGGCAATCCCGCATGGGCGGCCATGCAGCGCCCCAGCGCACCGATCAGCAACGGCAGGCGCTGACCGATATTCATGTGGATGCGGACCATGGCCTTGCCTTCGGCGCGATCCACCAGCACCACGCGGTTAGACCCCGTGCGGAGCCAAAGCGTCATGGTCACGCCAAAGCGGTCGGCCAGGGCTTCCAGATGTGGCCGCACCACCCGCACGGCATGAATGCCATCGAGTGCCGAGACAGCCAATTCGGCCAGGCCGAGTCCGGGTGCATAGGTCTTGGCCAGGGGGTCGAAGGTCACCAGCCCCTCCCCCGCCAGCGTGCGCAGGATGTTGAAGGCGGTGGAGGGATTGAGGCCGAGGGTGCGCGCCACCTCCGTCACCCCGGCGGGCCGCCGGAGCGAGACCAGGAATCGCAGGATGCGGGTGGCGGCAACGACCGCGCCGACCTCCTTGGCCAAACTTCCCTCCATTTTCTATAGAGAATGCAATTCTCTTTTGCAAAACCTTAGGACACGACCTGAGGCGGTGTCAAAGCCTGCATCAGCTTTCCTCAAGCGTGAAATCGCCGGTCCTGGCATGGTCTTGCCGCGCTCCCCCTGGTTCGCTCCAGGGATGGCCTGGGCCCATCGGAAAGCGATGAGCGAAGCGAAAGGCCCGGCTCACTGAGCAGCAGATCATCGGCATCCGGAAGGAGCACGAGGTCGGTCGTACCGGGCATGACGGTGGTGCGGGGCGCGGCCAAAGGAGTGGCCACCTTGTCGTGGTGCCTCGCAACGGTGGCCTCTGGGGTCATGCAGAATGGCGACGGGGCCCAATGGAGCAGCGCTTGGAGACCGCTTCGACTCCAACCTGGCGGCCTCAATAATATGTTCATGACGGCCACGCAGCCGAAGCCCAGGCGCGTACCGCACCTGGATTAGACTGGCAGCACATATCGGAGGACGGATTGGAGAAGTCGATGACCGCTGTTCACGGTGGCGGAAACTCGCCGATTATCTGGTATTTCGACGTCGTATCGCCCTTTTCCTACCTTGCCCTGCCTGGTGTAGAGGCGCTCATGCGGCGGCACCCTGTCGTGTTCCGACCCGTGGTGCTAGGGGCGCTTCTTGCGCATTGGGGCAGCCTTGGACCAGCTGAGATCAGACCGAAGCGCCTGCACACCTATCGCCTGTGCCAGTTCATCGCCGAGCGCTCCGGCTTGCACATGCGCTTCCCGCCACGGCATCCATTCCGGTCACTCTCCGTCCAGCGCCTCATCATCGCGCTCAAGGCCAATCCCAGCGCTGTCCGAACCGCGTTTGATTTCGTGTGGGGTGAGGGGCGCGATCCCAGCGATCCTGTTGAGTTCAGAGTCCTGTGCAATCGCCTTGGCGTCAACGACTACGAAGCGCTCATCAAAGAGCGTGGCGCCAGAGACGCACTCCGTGCGACGACCGATAATGCCGCCGCGGCCGGCGTTTTTGGGGTGCCAACTCTGGTGATTGGCACCGAGCTGTTCTGGGGCGCCGATGCCATGCCGCTTGCCGAGGCTTATTTGGAAGACGCCAACCTGTTCGCCCGAGGCGAGATGGCACGCCTGCAGGAGCTTCCGATTGGAGTAGAGAGACAACAAGGGCGGCGGTAGCCTGCGCCCATGCCCATGGCTGCTTTCCTCTTACCCTGTGCCTAACCGCATCGCGCGGCGGTTAGGATCTCGACCAGGCGCGGATCGGTCGAACGGGCGACGTTGAAGCGGAAATGGCGGCTTGGAAGGCATCCAGGCCGGAACAGGTCGCCGCGCGCGAGTACGACACCCTGGCGGCGGGCCTGCATGGCGAGCGTGGCGGCAGCCTCCGCATCGGGCATTGCGGCCCAGAGGAACAGCCCAGCCTCCGCGCCATCGCCCACATCGAAGCCCGCCTCGGCCAGCCGCCGGGTCGCCAGCGCCCGTGCCGCTGCGATCCGTGGCCACAGGCGATCGAGGTGGCGGCGGTACTGCCCCGAGGCCAGCATCTCGGCCAGCAGCAACTCCTCGATTCCGGAGCCTGTCAGCGTCGAGAGGACCTTCAGGCGCAGGAGTTGCTCAAGCCGCGCGGCATCGGCGAGGACGAAGCCGACACGGATCGCTGGCCCCAGCACCTTCGTGAAGCTGGCGAGGTGCACGACGCAATCGCTGCCAACGCCGAGTTGGGCGAGCCGAACCGGCCGGTCCGGGTGCATGTCGCCATACGCATCATCCTCGATGAGCAGCATGCCATGCCGCTCCGCAAGCCCGAGCAGCTGGTGAAGGCTGGCTGGCGTCGCGGTCCAGCCCGTCGGGTTGTGCAGCACGGGCTGGACGAAGAACGCCCGTGGCCGGTGCTGACGGCAGGCCGTCTCGACGGCCGCGAGGTCGGGACCATCGCGGCGGCGCGGCACCGGCAGCATCCGCACGCCGTGGCGCTCCAGCATGGGGAACAGCATGAAGAACCCCGGATCCTCCACCAGAACAGTGTCACCAGGCGCGAGGAGGGCGCGGATCACCAGGTCCAGCGCCTGAGTGGCGCCATGAGTAACGAGCACACGGTCGGCGGTGGCCGGGATACCCAGGCGCGCAAGCCTGGCAGCAATCTGCATGCGCAGCTCCGCATGGCCGCGCGGCGGGGCTGCGGTGGGAAGCGCCGCCGCGAGCTTCCGGTGAAAGCGGGCGAGCGCCGGGCCCTGCCAGGCATCCTCGACCCAGGCGCCGGGCAGGAAGCCGCTGCCGGGGGCGAGTGCCGCCTCCCGCGCTCCGATTGCCGCCTCGGCGAGGCCGAGCGGGTCGGCCGTATCCGGTGCGGACAGTGCGGCAGGCGGAAGCGGATCCACCGCAGCCTGGCGGGCGACGAAGACGCCCGCGCCGGGCCGCGAGATGGTCAGGCCAAGCGCGGCGAGGCGGTCATAGACCTCCACCACTGTATGCACGCTGACGCCGACCCGCCGCGCCAGAGCGCGGATCGAAGGCAGGCGGACGCCTGCGGTGATCCGCCCGGCGCGGATGGCGGCGGCCAGGCATTCGACGAGCTGATCGACCACGGGAGGGCACCCACGCCCGCGGTCGAGCCGAACCGCAATCAGCGCTGTCGCGACCACCAGGCGAACCGTGTCCGGTGCACCGGGCTCGCCTTCCGCACCGTCGTGCCGCCGCTCGGCATCCATGGCATGCCTCCGGGAACCATCCCGCCGCCGGCCGCCACGGCCGGGAGCAGGCTCCAGCATCTGGCCACCCGGAATCGCGCGCAAGCGGTACGGTGCTCTGGTCGCGCGGGAACTGTACTGCTCGCTCGGCGGCACAGTCCGGCACGCCAGGGCTGGCGGCGTGCCGGGACCGGGCCTGCCTCGCATGCCAGCGTAGCGGCGAATGCTGCCTCTGCAGGAGAACGTCCATGACGCCATGGCAGGCCGCCGCGCCCTACCTTGCCGCGGCACGACCCTCCCGCCCCGCATCCTTGCCGCCACAGCCGGACACCGCCGCGCGTCCGGGCGTGGCATTGTCAGGTATCCCACGGCAGCGGGGACTGCGCGCCTGGGTGGCGAAGCTCGCTGTTTGGCTGCAATGCGCCGCGGAACGCTCGCGTGGTCGCCGGCGTCTGGCCGAGATGGATGCCAGGATGCTCCGCGACATCGGCATCAGTACCACCGAGAGGGAGGCGGAGGTCCGCAAATGGTGCTGGCAGGTGTGACCGGGGTCTCGCTGCCACGGCTGCATAGGGGCTGGGACGAGGGCGCGCGCCGGATGGCCCACTCCATTGCATCGCGCGGCGTCGCCGCGGCCCTTCCTGCACCCTTGGCGGGTTTACGCATCCCGCAACCCTGTATTGCCCTCAGCCCAGCATAGCGCGCGCAAGCGTCGCGCATACCCTACAAGGAGGCACCATGTCCCGCGGCTATTTCGTTCCGCTGCTCGCGGGCAGCCTCGCCCTTAGCCTTGGTCTGGGTGCCCGCCAGTGCTTCGGCCTGCTGCTCGACCCACTGGCTGTCGGGCACGGCGTTCCGGCGGCCACCACAGCCCTGGCCGTGGCGCTGCACAACCTGGTCTGGGGCATCGCGCAACCGGCTGCCGGCGCCTGGGCCGACCGCGCCGGCGCCGCGCCCGTCGTTGCGGCCGGCGGCGTGGCCTACGCCACGGGGTTGGCGCTCGTTGCGCTGGTCCCGGCCGGCTGGTCGGTGCTGCTCGGGCTCGGGCTGCTCACTGGTCTCGGCATCGCCGGGCTGGGATTCGGCGTGGTGCTTGCCGCAGTCGGGCGCGCGGCGCCACCGCAGGTCCGGACCACTGCGCTCGGCGTGGCCAGCGCCGGCGGCTCGCTCGGGCAGGTGCTGCTGGTGCCCTTTGCCGCCTGGGGCATCGGAGCCGGCGGGGCAGGGCTTGGCCTCGCCCTACTCGCCGTGGCGACCTTCGCCGCGGCGCCGCTTGGATGGTGGCTGGAGCGGCGCCCCCCGCCGGCGGGCCGCGCCGGCGCCGAGCCGCGACCCGCCGCGGTCCCCTTGGGCCGTCTCGCAGTTGCCGCGCTGCGCGATCCCGGCTTCGTGCTGCTCACCACCGGCTTCTTTGCCTGCGGCTTCCAACTCGCCTTCCTGGCGACCCACCTGCCCGCCTACCTCCTTCTCTGCGGCCTTCCCATGGGCGTCGGGGCCGCGGCGCTGGCCGCGATCGGGCTGTTCAATATCGCCGGCTCGCTCGCCTGGGGGTGGGCGGGCGAGCGGCTCGCCCCATCCCAGGTCTGCCTCGCCGCGCTCTATGGGCTGCGGGCCCTCGCGGCGCTCGCCTATTGGCTCGGGCCGAAGACGGCCGGGACGACCATGTTGTTCGCCGCAGCGATGGGCCTGCTCTGGCTCGGCACGGTGCCGCTGACGAGCGGCCTGATCGCGCGCCTCTTCGGCACGGGGCAACTCGGCTTCCTGTTCGGGCTGGCCTTCCTGTCGCACCAGCTCGGCAGCTTCCTGGGTGCCCTGCTGGGCGGCCTCGTCGTTGCGGCCACCGGCTCCTATGACGCGGTCTGGGCGGCGACGGTGGCCGTGGGGCTGGCCGCGGCCGCGCTGAACCTGCCGATCCGCGACGGGCGGCGAGTCTTGGCGCTGCGGTGAGCATGGCCCTTCACCGGCCGGTCTCTGCCGCCATGCGCCGCCTCCGCGACCGGATCCTGGCGGAGCCCGATGCGGCAGCGGAAGCGGGCGGCTGAGCCTTCAGCCGCCCGCAGCCGCTCAATCCGGCTGAATGTTGTTGCGGCGGATGACCTCGCCCCACTTCTCCAATTCGCTGCGCATGAAGGCGCCGAATTCCTCGGGGCTGTTGCCGCCGGGGATGGCGCCCTGCTCATGCAGGCGCCGGCGCACATCCTCATCCTGCAGCGCGGCGATGGCGGCCCGGCGGATGGCGGCGAGCGGCCCGGCAGGCATGCGCGCCGAGGCGACAAGCCCATGCCAGTTGCTGGCATCCACCGCCGGAAGGCCGAGCTCGGCGAAGGTCGGCACGTCCGGGATCCAGGGAAGCCGCTCCTTGGTTCCCACCGCCAGGGCGCGCATGGCGCCTGCGCGGATCTGCGGGATCAGCACCGGCAGATCGGCAAAGCCGAGCTGCACCTCATTGCGCAGGATGGCGGTGGCAAGCTGGCCGCCGGAGTTGTAGGCGATCTGCACGATGTCCAGCCCGGCCGCGGTGCGGAACTGCTCGCCCGCCAGATGCGGCATGGAGCCGTTACCGGTGGTGCCGAAGTTCAGCGCACCGGGCCGCGCCTTCGCATCCGCGATCAGGTCCTGCAGCGTGCGGTAGGGGGAGGCGGCGGGCACCACCAGCGGCTCCGGCACCAGCACGCCAAGGGTGACAGGCACCAGGTCGCGCAACGGGTCGTAGGGCGTGCCTCGGCCGAGCTTCGGCGCGATAGCCAGTGCGCCGGCGCTGCCAATGCCGAAGGTGTAGCCATCCGGCGCGGCCTTCGCCACCACGTCCACTCCGGTCATGCCGCCGGCGCCGGCGCGGTTGTCGATGATTACCGGTTGACCCAGGGTCGCGCTCATGTGCGGGGCAATGATGCGGGCGACGATATCGCTCGGTCCGCCCGCCGCGAAGGGCACCACGAAGCGCAGCGGGCGCGTCGGGAAGGCTTCCTCCGCACGGGCCGGCCGAACAAAGGGTGCGCCCAGCAGCGCAGCCAGGAATTGGCGCTTTCTCATCGGTTCTTCCTTAGGAGGTTCTTGGGGTATCGCTCAGGCGAAGCCCGGCAGGCGGTAGAAGCGGGCAGCGCTCCGCCAGAACAGGTCGGCCTTCTCCTCGGCGCTGGCGCCGGCGGCGATGCGCTTCATGGCGTTCCAGCCCACCGCATAGGCGTAGCTGCCTTTATCCACCGGGAAGTTGCTCTCGAACATGCAGCGCGCTGCGCCGAAGAGTTCGATGCAGCGCTCCATCCAGGGCCGCCAGGCCTCCGCCAGCTCCACCGAGGACGGAGCGCGCTCGCGCGCTTCAAAGCCGAAGCCCGGCAGGCGCATGCCAAGGCCGCCGAGCTTGACCATCACGTTCGGGCAGCCGGCCAAGTCCTTCAGGTTGGCCGACCACTCGGCGAACACCTCGTCCCGCTTGCCGGCATAGCGGCCGATGCCAAGCACGCCGCCGCAATGGTCGAGCACGATCGGCACCTGCGGGAAAGTGCGGGCCAGTGCGACCAGGCGCGGGATCTGGTGGAAGTAGAGCCAGGCGTCGTAGCTGAGGCCAAGTTCGGCGAGATGGGCGAAGCCGGCGCGGAAGTCCGGGCTGTCCAGCATATCTTCGGCTGGCTGGTAGGCCGGGTTCAGCATCGCCGGGTCGGGGTCCCAGGTAGCGATGTGACGGATGCCGCGGAACCGATCGCCGCCAGCGCGGAGATGCGCTTCCAGCACCGGGCGCACTGCATCGCCCAGCCGCAGGTCGGCGGCGCCGACGATGCCGGCGCAGGCCTGCACCTTGCCGTAATAGCCGCTGGCGCACATCGCCGCGACGCCGTTGGCGAACTCGGTCTCGCCCACCGCCCGCATCGCCTCCGGCCCCTCGGCGCGCAGCATGGAGCGGGAGGACTGGATATAGACGGTCGCCCGCACATCGTGGCCGCTGCGCAGATCGGCCAGCAACTCATCGAGCAGGTAGCGCCAGCCCGGCTGGTCCCAAAGGTGATGATGCGGATCGATAATGGGCTGGCCCGGGTCCAGCGCGTCCTCCCGCGTGGTTGCCAGCCAATCCTCGCGCACGGGGATCTGATGCTGGTGCGCCGGGTTGCTCATGCGGGGTACTCCGGATCCTCGAGTTCCGGGGCGAGGCTGCCGGGCAGGCCGAGTTCGAAGGCGTTCAGCGTCAGCGCGACCAGGCAATAGTAGCCGAGGATGCCCACCAGCTCGACCATGCCGCGCTCGCCCAGCGCGGCGACGCCCTGCCGGTAAAGCGGCGCCGGGACGCGCCCGCTGGCCAGCAGGGTGGAGGCAATGTCGTAGACTGCCTGTTCGCGCGCATCGCCCAGTACTGGTGCCCGGCGCGCGGCGATGGCGGCGATTACTGCCGGGTCCAGGCCCGCCTTCAGCGCCTCGCGCTTGTGCGCGGTCCATTCGTGGTGCGAGGTCCAGTGCCGGGCGCAGACCAGGATGGCGAGTTCCGACAGGCGCGGCTCCAGCGAAGTCTGGTAGCGCAGGAGTTCGCCCAGCTTCTGCGCCCGGGCGGCCAGCTCGGGGTTCTGGATCCAGGCGATCATCGGCGCCGGCACGCGGCCGCGGAGGCCAGCCACTGCCTCGGCGCAGGCGGCGCGCTGTTCCGGTGTCATCGCCGCCTCGGGCGGCAGGTCAAGGCGTGGCATGCAAGTCTCCTCTTTCGCTTCAGGCCAGCGCGGCAATCGGGGCGGGATCGCCGCCGAGGGCGCGGGTCAGGGCCACGGCCTCGCGCAGCACGAGTGGCAGGCAGCGCGCTTCGGCAGCCGGATTGAAGCGGTAGCGCGGCATGGTGATGCCAAGGGCGCCCGCGACGGCGCCGCGGCCGTCCAGCACTGGGGCGGCAATGGCCACGACTTCCGGCAGGCGCTCGCCATAGCTGACGATGGGCAGCCGCGGGCGCGGCTCGCTCTCCAGCGCCACCAGCGCGCGGCCATAGGCTCCGATGCCGAGCGGTGCCACGTCTCCCACCTGCGCCACGGTGCGCACCGGCTGCGGGCTCTCCTGGCGGAACAGGCAGCGGCGCTGATTGCCCTCGCGCACGAAAAAGGCGGCGCTCTCCTGGCTCTCGCTTCGCAGCCGGTCCAAGGCGGGCATCACCTGGTCCTCCAGCCGCAGGCCGCGGCGGAAACGTTCGCCCAGCACCAGCAGCTGTGGCCCGAGCGCATAGCCGCCCATGGTGGCGCGCTGCACGAAGCCATGGCTCTCCAGCGTGCCAAGCAGCCGGAGCGCGGTGGTCAGGTGCAGTCCGGAACGGCGGGCGATCTCGGCCAGCGGCAATGCTGCATCCCCGTCCTCGAAGGACTGGAGGATGGCCAGGGCGCGATCCACGGCGCGCACATTGCCATCGGCTTCCGTGGCCTCGCGCGGCAGAGGGCCAGCGGCAGTCTTCGTGGGATCGATCGGTTTCCTCTTCACGCCGCTTCCTATAGGCCAATCT
Source organism: uncultured Acetobacteraceae bacterium (assembly GCA_937930165.1). Lineage (GTDB taxonomy): Bacteria > Pseudomonadota > Alphaproteobacteria > Acetobacterales > Acetobacteraceae > CALGVL01. The sequence continues at coordinate 21,642 of CALGVL010000359.1, read as the reverse complement.
TCCATTCTATGGAAGCTACTTGCGCAGAATGGATGCCGGATGATACCGCTGGCCGGGCAAGGGGCCGGGAGGGACACCATGCACCACTTCGCGCGTCGTGACGTTCTGGGGCTGATGGCTGGGCTCGGCCTCGCCGTGCCGGCCCTGGCGCAAGCCACCTGGCCGACCCGTCCCGTAACCCTGTTGGTTCCCTTCGCGCCCGGCGGCGCCTCGGACATCGCGGCCCGTGCTTTCAGCAGCCGGCTGGCGGAACGCAGCGGGCAGCCCGTGGTGGTGGAGAACCGCCCGGGCGCGAATGGGCAGCTTGCGGCGCGGCTGCTCGCGCGCGCCATGCCCGACGGCCACACGATGATGGTCGGCTCGATCGGCGTCTTCGCCCTGAATGCCGTGCTGTACCGCAACCCCGGCTATGATCCGCTGGTGGATTTCACGCCGGTGACACTGGCCGTCACCACGCCGAACGTCCTGGTGGTGAACCCGGAGGTGGCACCGGTGCGGAACCTTGCGGAGCTGCTCGTCTGGATGAAGTCGCGGCCCGGCAAGGTGTTCCACGCCACCAGTGGCGTCGGCTCCTCGCCGCACCTGACCATGGAGCTTTTCACCCAGAAGACGGGGACCGAGGCGACGCATGTGCCCTCCCGCGGCGGCGCCACGGCGGTGATGGACCAGCTCGCCGGGACGGTGCAGGTTTCCTTCCAGGGACTCGGTTCCATCATCGGCCCGGTGCGGGAGGGGCGGCTGCGGGCGTTGATGGTGACTGCCGCCCGACGCAGCCCACTGCTACCAGAGGTGCCGACGGCTGCCGAGGCCGGGCTGCCCGACTTTGAGGTGAGTTCCTGGCAGGCGGTGATGGCACCGGCCGCGACCCCGGCCGCGCTCCGCGAGCGGATCGCTGCCGAGATTACCGCGATCCTGCGCGAGCCACCCGTGGCCGAGGCCCTGCAGGCGGGCGGCTACACCGTCGCCGGCGGCACCCCCGCCGAATACGCCGCCTTCCAGCGGGCCGAGATTGCGCGCTGGCGGCGCGTGGCGCAGGCCGCGGCCATCGTCCTCGATTGACGGCGCGCTGGGACGCCAACCATCGACATCCGTGTGGAGCAGAAACATGTCGCAGCGTTTCGCGGGAAAGATCGCCATCGTCACCGGCGCCGGTTGCGTCGGGCCCGGTTGGGGGAATGGCCGCGCCATCGCCGTCGGGCTGGCGCGCGAAGGGGCAACGGTGGTCGGCGTGGACCGCGCGCCGGAGAGCATGGTGGAAACCGCCGAGCGGATTGCCGCCGAGGGCGGCCGCTTCGAGACGGCGGTACTCGACGTGACCGACAGCGCCGCCATCGCCCGGATGGTGGCCGACGTGGTCGCGCGCCATGGCCGGATCGACGTGCTGGTGAACAATGTCGGCGGCTCGGCCGCTGGCGGTCCGGTGGAGATGACCGAGGAGGTTTGGGACCTGCAGGTCGACACCAACCTCAAGAGTGTCTTCCTGACCCTCAAGCACGTATTGCCAGTGATGGAGAAGCAGGGCAGCGGCGCGGTGGTGAACCTCGCCTCGACCTCCGGCATCCGCTGGACCGGCGCGGCGCAGGTCGCCTATGCGGCGTCGAAGGCCGGGGTGATCCAGCTTTCGCGTGTCGTCGCCGTGCAATATGCGGCGAAGGGCATCCGGGTGAACACGGTGGTGCCCGGCCAGATGCACACTCCGATGGTCGAGGCCCGCCTGGCCGGCCAGCGTGCCGGCGGCGATGTGGAGGCGCTCGTGAAGCAGCGTCTGGCGCGCATCCCACTGGGCTTTGCGGGCGACGGGCGGGACACCGCCAATGCCGTGCTGTTCCTTGCCTCCGACGAGGCGCGCTTCATAACCGGCACGGAGCTGGTGGTCGACGGCGGCATGTCTGTCCGCTGTGGCTAAGGTGCCATAACGCAGGTGGCCATCAGCGCTCGGTTCCCCTGACCCGTCGAGTCCGGCGGTTCGGCTGAAGAGCAGCGTCGGTCTGCTTCTGCCCCGACAACCCCGAAAGCCGCTCTTCCGCATCCGGCTACCCGAAGCCGCAACCGCCCCGGCTCGACTTTTGCTGCCCGGAAGATGGCCATTCACCGCGCTTTGGACCGGCGCGTCGCATGCGCAGGCTCCAGAGATGCCGCTTTCGGCGAAGCTCGGCGGCCTCGGCTCGCCTGCCCTCGCACTCGGGCAGGACCTTGCGGTTCTCCCCGCGCTTCCGCCGTTCTTCAGGTTCGGCCAGGGGGCCGGCGTCCTCGAGACGGGACAGCGCCTTTGCAACTCCCCAAATGACCGGAACGGCGCGCGCCACGCCTTCAGTGCCGGGTCCCACGGTGCCCAGGGAACTGCCCCGCCATGCTCAATCCATGCTGAGCGCCGATGATGATGGAAAGAAGATTGCTCGGTCCGACAGCCATGTTGATCGCGAAGCAGTCAGATTCAGAAGAGAAATGTCCTGCATCGCCATGTCATTGTTCCCGAGCCACATGCCGCCAGGTCAACACGCCGAGCACCGCCAACTGTGCGGCCGCCGTGAGAAAGCCGAGGGCGAAGCTTCCCGTGACGCTGACGATCAGCGTGAAGAACATGGGACCGCCTATAGCCCCGATGAAGGCGACCAGCGTCGCCGCCGAGGAGATATCGGCGACAAGGCGCGGCGGCGCCATGCTCGCCAGCTCTGCGTAGTAGATCCCATTCCAGCCGAGCGCGGTGAACCCGACGAGTGCGATGCTGGCGAACGCTGCCCATGGCCCCTGATCGGCGACAGTGACGAGCAGGCCAACAGCCCCTGCCGACAGCACAGCCTGGACACCTAGATGCCGCAGCCCGTGGCCCATGCGGTCTGCCACCCAGCCGAGCGCGATACGGCCTGTCACACTCGCGGCCTGCATGACGGCGATGTAGAGACCGGCTTCGACCAGTGAGACCGAGTGTCGCGTGATCATGTAGGTCGCCGTGAAAGCGGTAATGCAGGCCTGGGTGATGGAGAACGACATCCCGAGCACGGTCAGCATCGGCAGCGACGGGTGCGAGCGCAGGACAGCAACGGATCGGAGCAGGGCGGCTGCCGAGAAGAGTGCGCGGAGCCAGTTCAGCCTTGTTCGCAAGCTCTCGGTGGCGAGCGAGCGCCGGAAGGGCTGCACGAGCAGGACCCCGAGTAGGGCGATGGCCACCACGATCCAGATCGCGGCCGCGAAGCCCAGCGATGTGACGAGCGGCGCCACCACGATGCCCGCGAAGGCGCCGCCCAGTGGAACGCCTGCCTGCTTGATGGAGAAGACGAGCGTCCGGTGCTGGGGAGGCGCCGTGCGCACCAGTATCTGGCTCCCGGCGGAGGTGTTCGGGCCCAGCCCGAACCCGAGGGCCACCGCGCCGACCAACGCCGCGACGCCGATAGGCTGCGAGAGCACCAGCAGCCCGATCGCGATGAAGACCAGGCCGATCTGAAGCGATCGGACCGGACCGAAATGAGAGAGCATGGGGCCGCCGCAGGCGAGATACCAACAATTGCCGACTGTGATCAGCGCCGAGACATAGCCGATGCTTTCCGGAGACAGCGATGCCCGGGCCGTCAGTATTGGCCCGAGCAGCGGGACCACGCCTGCGACGAAGGAGCTGATTGTCTGGACAAGCAGCGTCGCGCCGAGGGCACTGATCCACAGGGGGAGCATCAGGGAGGCGTTTCCTTGGAAACTTTGCCGGGTACTCGGGATGAGCAGGTGCTGGTATTGCCACGGCGGACCTGACCCGCCAACCTTGCGGGCAGCTTGCGCCTCTTTTCCCCTGGATCCGAACGTCGCCGGGTTCGATCCGTCTGAAACTCAACGCTGCTATCACGGTGGAGGCATTTCAGAGAGGGCAGCTCGCTGTACGGAGCAAACAGACTGTTCCTTGAGCGATGATAGGCCTTCATGTCAGCGCTGAACCGCCTGTCGAAACAACAGTGAGGGTGAAGAGGCCAGCGGCAATCGCCGCATACGCTCTCTGGATGTGGCGATGGCAACGCTGCCGGAGCCCTGGCTGATAACTCCGGCGCATCGCACAAGGAGTGATCCAAGGTCCCAGGGTAATCCGCGAGCCATCGGGCGGCGCCATTTCCCCCGCAGCGCGCATCAAGTCTCATCCGAATGGCCGATGGCGGTTGCTGGCGCCACCTTTGCCAGACCACCATGGCCGGCCCCGGTCTGGCCACGGTGCGCGGCGCGGCTGGCTGGGCGGCTTTTCCCGTGCCTCAAGCCCTTGTGCGCCCATAGCGGCGCCAGCCGGCGTGAAATGGGCCATCCGGGGACCTCCCCCATGATGCGATCGGAGACGCACTATGCCCGGAGCGGCGAGGTGCATGTGGCCTACCAGGTCCACGGCACGGGCAAGCTCGATCTGGTCCTCGTCCCCGGCCACATCTCGAATCTTGAGGCGCAGTGGGAGGAACCGGGCTTCGCCCATCTGCTGCGGCGGCTGGGCAGCTTCACGCGGCTGATCCTCTTCGACAAGCGCGGCACCGGCCTCTCTGATCCTGTGCCCGAATTGCCGAATCTCGAACCGTGCGATGATGTGCGCGCGGTGATGGATGCGGCGGGGGTGGAGCGCGCGGCGCTGCTCGGCGTCTCCGAGGGCGGGCCGATAGCCACCCTCTTCGCTGCCACCCATCCGGAGCGGGTGCGTGCCCTGGTGCTCTACGGCACCTATGCGAATTTCTGCGATGCCGTGCTGCCGCCGGAGCGGCTTGAGGAATTCCTCGCTGGCCTGGAACGGGACTGGGGCAGTGGCGCCACCCTGCGCCACTTCGCGCCTGGGCGGCTCGGCGACCGCGATTTCGCCGCCTGGTGGGCACGCTTCGAGCGCCTGGGCGCCAGCCCGCACGCCGCGGTGGCGCTGGTCAGGATGAATGCGCAGGTGGATGTGCGGCATGCCCTGCCGGCGGTGCGCGTGCCGACCCTGGTGATCCACCGCAGCGGCGATGTCCGGGTGAATGTCGCGGCAGGGAGGGAACTCGCCGCCCGGATTCCCGGCGCGCGCTGGGTGGAACTTTCGGGCAGCGATCATCCGATCTGGAGTGGCGACATTGACCGCGTGGTGGAGGAGATCGAGGAATTCCTCACCGGCTCCCGTTCCCCGGCCGTGGCCGACAGCATCCTCGGCACCGTGCTGGTGGCGGAACTGGCCGAGGCGGAATGCGGCGTGGCGGCCTGCGGCGACTGGGCCGGAAGGCTGGCGCGGTGGCGCTTAGCGGTGGCGGAGGCGGCAGCGCGCCACCATGCGCGGCCGCTCGGGCCGGTGCAGGCGGATGGCGGCTGGATTGCGGTCTTCGACGGTCCGGCACGCGCGGCCCGCTGCGCCGCCGCCCTGCGCGATGCGGTGCCGGGGCTGCTCGGCTGCGCGCTCCGCTGCGGCCTCCACAGCGGGGAGCTGCCGGCGGGCCGCGATGGTGCGATGGAGCCCGCCGGGCTGGCCCTGCACATCGCCCGGCGCATCGCCGGCATGGCGCGGCCGGGCGAGGTGTTGGTCTCCGGCACGGTGCGCGACTTGGTGGCGGGCTCCGGCCTGCGCTTCCGGGAACGCGGGGCACGACTGGCCCTCCCGCCCGAGGCCGGCGGGCTGCTGCCGCTGCTGGCCCTGGCCGGCGATGCGCATGGCAGCGCCCAGGCGCCGGCCGACCTGCCCGTGCTGCTGGGGCTGAGCGAGCGGGAGAGGCAGGTTCTGCGGCTGGTGGCGCGCGGGCTGAGCAACCCCGGGATCGCCGCCGAGCTGGGTCTGTCGGGGCACACGGCGAAGCGGCATGTGGCGAACATCCTGGTCAAGCTCGGCCTGCCCAGCCGCGCTGCCGCGGCCGCTTTCGCTGCCCGGGCCGGCCTCGACTGAAGCCATTCCCTGGCCCGATCGGGCCATGCATCAGCCGTCCGGCCGGGGGATGCGCCGCCGCCAGGGGGGCGAGCAGCATCCACAAGGATCGGGTGTGCGGCGCCCGGCCTTTGCGCCACCGCGAGGCGGGGGCGCTCCCTGCCCGTGCCGCAGCGCCATGCCAGAGAGGATCCGATCATGAACAGGATGCAGACGGCGGCGCCGGATGCCGGGAAGTTGGAAGCCTTGCTCGGCCGGGTGCTGACCGATATCGGCGCGGCGATGGGCGGCAGCCTGGTGCTGCTGGGCGACCGCCTCGGCCTCTGGCGCGCCATGGCGGAAGGCGGGCCGATGGAGAGCACGGAACTCGCCCGCCGCACCGGCACGACGGAACGCTATGTGCGCGAATGGCTCGCCGCCCAGGCGGCCGCGGGCTATCTGGATTACGATCCGGGCACGCGCCGCTACAGCCTGCCGCCCGAGCAGACCGCGATTTTCGCGGATGAGGAGAGCCCCGTCTTCATGGCGGGGGTCTATGACGTCATCGCCTCAGCCTGGCGCGACGAGCCGAAGATCACCGACGCCTTCCGCAGCGGCCATGGCCTCGGCTGGCATGAGCGGAGCAACTGCCTGTTCTGCGGCACGGAGCGCTTCTTCCGCACCGCCTATCTGCACAACCTTGTGCAGTCCTGGCTGCCGGCACTGGACGGCGTGATGGAGAAGCTGCAGCGCGGCGCCACGGTGGCGGATGTGGGCTGCGGCCATGGCGCCTCTACCATCCTGATGGCACGCTCCTTCCCGAACAGCCGCTTCACCGGCTTCGACTACCACGCGCCCTCCGTGGCCGCGGCGAAGGAGACGGCGAAGCGCGCCGGCCTCGGCGACACCATCAGTTTCGAAGTGGCGGCGGCGAAGGAGGTCCCGGCCCGCGGCTTCGACCTGGCCTGCATGTTCGACTGCCTGCACGACATGGGCGACCCGGAAGGCGCGGCGCGGCATCTGCGCTCCACCCTGGCGCCGGACGGCACGCTGATGGTGGTGGAGCCCTTCGCGCGCGACCGGGTGGAGGACAACCTGAATCCGGTCGGACGGGTCTATTACGCCGCCTCCACCATGATCTGCACCCCGGCCTCCCTGGCGCAGGAGGGGCAGGCCGGGCTGGGCGCGCAGGCCGGGCCGAAGCGGCTTCTGGACCTGCTGCACAGGGCCGGCTTTGGCAGCGCGCGGGTCGCGACGGAGACTCCCTTCAACATCGTTCTGGAAGCACGGCCCTAGGAGGAAACCGATGCCAGGCTTCGATTTCAGCCGCATGAAGCAGGCCATGGAGCGGAGCGACGCGGCCGCGCTGACCGATCTGTACGACGACCAGGCCGAACTGACCGTGGTGGACCGCGACCGTCCGCCGAGCGCGCCCATGCGGCTGACGGGTAAGGAGGCGATCGCCGGTTTCTGGCGTGATGTCTGCGGCCGCGCGATGACGCATCGCATCGGCCATGAGGTGGTCGGCGATGATCGCGTGGCGCTGGTGGAGGAATGCGCCTATCCGGATGGCTGCCGCGTTACCGCCGCGATGACGCTCGACCTGCAGGACGGGCGGATCAAGCGGCATCTGGTGGTGCAGGCCTGGGACGACACCAGCCGCGCCGCCGCGGGCTGATCAGCGCAGCAGCGCCGGCAGCAGGGCGTCGAGCCGCAACCGGCCCTCCCCGGTCGCAGCCAGGCGCCCGGCGCGCCATTCGAGATAGCCTTCCTCCAGGCAGGCGGCGAGGATGGCGGGGTCCACCGCATCGGCGAAGGAGATGCCGCTGCGCACCTCGATGCGCGCCGGGTCAATGCCTTCCGAAAGGCGCAGGCCCATCAGCAGCGCCTCCCGCGCCCGGTCCTCGGGGGCCAGAGACTCTTCCGCGGTGATGGCATGGCCGTCGCGCTCCACCCGGGCCAGCCATTCCTCCGGCGCGCGGTGGCGGCGGGCGGCGAGCAGCGCCTCGCCCTGGGTCAGCCGCTGATGCGCGCCAGGGCCGATTCCGAGGTAATCGCCATAGCGCCAATAGACGAGGTTGTGCCGGCTCTCCGCGCCGGGCTTGGCATAATTGGAGACCTCATAGGGCAACAGGCCGAAGCGCGCCGCTTCCTCCATCGTCGCCGCATAGAGCCGCGCGGCGGCATCCGGGTCCGGCAGGGCAAAGGCGCCGCGGGCATATTCGGTGGCGAAGCGCGTGCCCGGCTCAATCGTTAGCTGATAGAGCGAGAGATGGTCGGCGGCCAGCGCCAGAGCCTGTCGCAATTCGGCGCGCCAGGCGGCCTCCGTCTGGTTCGGCCGGGCATAGATCAGGTCGAAGGAGATGCGGGGGAAGAGGCTGCGCCCGATCTCCAGCGCCGCCACGGCCTGCGCCGCGTCGTGCTGCCGGCCGAGGAAGCGCAGCGCCTCCGCCTCCAGCGACTGCACGCCGAGAGAGATGCGATTCACCCCGGCGGCGCGGAAGGCGGCGAGCTTGCCGGCCTCCACGCTGGTCGGGTTGGCTTCCAGGGTGATCTCCAGGTCTGGCAGCGCGTCGAACAGGCCGCGGGCATCCTCGATCAGGGCGGCGGCGGTATCCGGTTCCATCAGGCTCGGCGTGCCGCCACCAAAGAAGATGGAGGCGAGCGGGCGGCGGCCGGTGCGCTCCGCCTCCCAGGCCAGTTCGCGCCGCAGCCCGGCGCGGAAGCGGGCCTGGTCGATGCGCTCCCGCACATGGCTGTTGAAGTCGCAATAAGGGCACTTGGCGAGGCAGAAGGGCCAGTGGATGTAGAGGGCGAGGGGTTCCATCAGGCGGGGGATATGGTCTTGAGCGGGTCTTCTGTCGAACGGGTCCGGGCCGCCCTGCTGGCCGCCGGCCATGCGGACAGCATCCGGGCCTTCCCGGAGGGCACCCGCAGCGCCGCGGAGGCGGCCGCGGCGGTGGGCTGCGAGGTGGCGCAGATCGCCAAGTCGATCGTCTTCCGGGCCGGATCCCGCCCCGTCCTGGCCATCGCCAGCGGTGCCAACCGGGTGGACATGGCGAAGCTCGCGGCGGCGACGGGGCTTGCGGTCAAGCGGGCCGATGGGGGCTGGGTGCGGGACGTGACCGGCTTCGCCATCGGGGGCGTCGCGCCACTCGGCCATCTGACGCCGCCGCTCGTGCTGGTGGATCAGGATCTGGCGGAATTCGACCGGGTCTGGGCCGCGGCCGGCTCCCCGATGCATGTCTTCGAGACGACACCGGCGGAATTGCTGCGCATCAGCGGTGGCCGGCTGGCCGATATCCGGGAAGCCTAGCCCATGGTTTCACTGCGGCACGGGTTCCGTTAGCCTCTGGGTGCCACGACAGGAAGGGAGGACCAAGGCAATGGCGAGTTCGGTGAAGGAGATGCTGGCCGAGGCCAATGCCGCCGTGCCGCGGATCAGCCCGGAGGAGGCGAAGGCGCTGGTCGGCCGCGACGACGTGCTCTTCGTCGATGTGCGCGACTCGGCGGAATTGCAGGCGGGCAAGGTAAAGGGCGCGGTGCATGTCTCGCGCGGGCTGCTGGAATTCAAGGCCGATCCCGAAGCGCCCACCCATGACAAGGCATTCGACCGCAACAAGACCATCATCACCTATTGCGCCTCCGGCGGCCGCTCGGCGCTGGCGGGCAAGACCCTGAAGGACCTGGGCTACACCAAGGTCCGCAACCTCGGCGGCTTCAAGGACTGGGTGGAGGCCGGCGGCGAGGTGGAGAAGGGCTGAACCCGCCGGCACCCAGCTATTGCGGCTGGATGCCAGCCTTGCGCGCCGCCTCGCCCCATTTCTCCATCTCGGCCTGGCAGAGGCGGCGCATCTCCTCCGGCGTGCCGATGGTGATCTCGGCACCGAGGGTGCGGTGCTTCTCCATCACCTCCGGCCGGCGCAGCGCCGCGACGCAATCGGCGTTCAGCTTGCGCAGCAGCGGCTCCGGCACCCCCGCGGGGGCGATGACCATGCCCCAGGTGGAGGCCTCGAAGCCCGGCATGAAGGCCTCCCCGATCGTCGGCACGTCGGGAAGCTGCGGCGCGCGCTTCGCCCCGGTGGTGGCCAGGGCCTTCAGCGCGCCGGACTGGATGTGCGGCAGCGCGGCGGGGACGGTGTCGAACATGATGTCCACGCGGCCGGCGATCAGGTCCGGATGCGCCTGGGTGCTGCCGCGATAGGGCACATAGGTCAGCTCAACCCCGGCGCGCTGGGCAAACAGCACGGGGGCAAGCCGCACAACGCCGCTGGTGCCGGCGAAGGTGGTGCCCGGATGCTTCCGCGCATGCTCCACCAGCTCCGCCGGGGTGGAGGCCGGGAAATTGCGGGCGGCGCAGAGCACCAGCGGGGTGGAGGTGGTCTGCGTGACGAAGCTGAAATCCCGGATCGGATCATAGGGCAGCCGGTAGAAGGCGGCATTCACCGGATGCCCGACCGAGACGAGGGCCAGGGTGTGACCATCCGGCGCGCTGCGCGCCAATGCCTCGGTCCCGATCACGCCATCGGCGCCGGGGCGGTTCTCCACCGGCACGGGCTGTCCCCAGGCGGCGGAGAGCGGCTCGGCCATCAGCCGCGCGGTGATGTCGGACACGCCGCCCGGCGTATAGGGGACGATGATGCGGACGGCGCGGTTCGGGAAAGTGGCCTGGGCGCGGGCACTGCCGGCGACGAAGGGCGCGGCAAGGCTGGCGGTTGCGAGCACGCGGCGGGTGATGGCCATTTGCGTCCTCCCTGGGGCATCCCCGCGCACAGTTTGCCCTGGTGCCACGCCCGCACCAAGCCCGAAACGGCATGCCCCTGAGGCGGCATCCCGTGCGTTGTTTCCGGCAGAACCGCCCGTACCCTATGCGGAGGCAACAGGATAGCGCATTGATGGCCAGCAACACCGCCCAGAAAGCATCCCCCAGCTACCGCCTCGCATTGGAGGATCGTGATTTCCTGCTGCGCGACGAGATGCGCGCGGTCCGCTTCGCCATGGAATACGGCAAGGCGGAACTGGCCCTGCGAGACTGGGGCGTGCGCTCCACGGTGGTGGTGTTCGGCAGCGCCCGCATCCCGCCGCCGGAGCAGGCCGAGGCCCTGGTCGCCGCGGCGCCGCCCGAACGGCGCGCCAGGGCAGAGGCGCTGGCGCGGCTCTCCCCCTGGTATGCGAAGGCGCGGGAGTTCGCCCGCATCGTCTCGCTGCGCGGCGGCGCATTGTCGCACAACGGCAAGCTGCGCGACAACGTCATCGCCACGGGCGGTGGGCCCGGCATCATGGAGGCGGCGAATCGAGGCGCGGCAGATGTCGGCGCGCCCTCCATCGGCTTCAACATCACCCTGCCGCATGAACAGGAGCCGAATGCCTTCTCCACCCCGGAATTGACCTTCCGCTTCCACTACTTCGCCATGCGCAAGATGCATCTGGCGATGCGGGCCAATGCACTGGCGGTCTTCCCCGGCGGCTTCGGCACCTTCGACGAGCTGTTCGAGATCCTCACGCTGCTGCAAACCGGCAAGGCGCCGCCGGTTGCCGTGGTCCTGTTCGGAACGGACTACTGGCGGCGCGTGGTGAATTTCGAGGCGCTGGCCGAATACGGCATGGTGGATGCGCGCGACCTGTCCCTCTTCCGCCTGGTGGACGAGCCGGAGGAAGCCTGGGAATGGCTCGCCACCCACGGCCTCATGGCGCATACGCCGGAGGAGGAGGCGGTCGGGACCTAGCCGGCTGCGCCGCCCGGCAGGCAATGCTCAGCCAGCAGGGCGAAGGCGCGGGCGCGGTGGCTGATGCGGTGCTTCAATGCCGGATCCATCTCGCCGAAGGTTTCCGCATGGCCTTCGGGGATGAACATCGGGTCGTAGCCGAAGCCCTTCTCCCCGCGCGGCGGGTGGATCCAATGGCCCTCCACCCTGCCCTCGAAGCCTTCCGTATGGCCGTCCGGCCAGGCGAGGACCAGGGCGCAGGTGAACCAGGCGCGGCGGTCCGGGTCGCGCGAAGGCGCGCGGCGGAAAGCCTCGCCGGCCAGCGCCGCGACCTTCGCCATGGCGGCGGCGTAGTCGCGCCTGCCATCCGGCTGCGTCGCCCAGTCCGCAGTGCGCACGCCGGGATCGCCGGCCAGCGCCGCCACGGAGAAGCCGCTGTCATCCGCCAGCGCCGGCAGGCCGGAGGCGCGCGCGGCGGCCAGCGCCTTGATCCGGGCATTGCCGAGGAAGCTGTTCTCGGTCTCCGCCGGCACCGGCAGGCCGAGCTCCTTCACTGAGACCACCTCGAGCCCATAGGGCGCGAGCAGCGCAGCGACCTCCCGCACCTTGCCGGCATTGTGGCTGGCCAGGACCAGGCGCCCCGCCTGGAGCCGCCGCGCCGTGCGGCCCTCCGCCGGCATCATGCGATGCCCACTACGGCGCGCTGCCTGCGGAACAGCTCCGCCGTGCCCTGCCGCGCCAGCCGCAGCAGGTCGAGCAGCTGCGCCTCGGTGAAGGGCGCGCCTTCCGCGGTGCCCTGCACCTCCACCAGCCCCCCTTGGCCGGTCAGCACGAAATTGGCGTCCGCCTGCGCCTTGCTGTCCTCCTCATAGTCCAGGTCCAGCACCGGCACCCCTTGCCACAGCCCGCAGGACACCGCCGCCACTTGGTCCTTCAGCGGCATGGAGGCGATGACGTTCATCTTCAGGCAGTGGCGGAAGGCAAGGTGCAGCGCCACCCAGGCCCCCGTGATCGCGGCGCAGCGGGTGCCGCCATCGGCATTGATGACGTCGCAGTCCAGCGTGATCGTCATCTCCCCCATCAGGCTGCGGTCGGTGACGGCGCGCAGGGACCGGCCGATCAGCCGCTGGATCTCCTGCGTCCGGCCGGACTGCTTGCCGCGCGCCGCCTCCCGGTCGCTGCGGGTGTGGGTGGAGCGGGGCAGCATGCCATACTCGGCCGTGACCCAACCCTGGCCGGAATTGCGCAGGAAGGGCGGCACCCGGCCCTCGACGCTGGCGGCGCAGAGCACCTCGGTGTTGCCCATGCGGATCAGGCAGGAGCCCTCTGCATGGCGGGCCACCCCCGGCTCCAGCACCACGGGGCGAAGGGCGTCTGCTGCACGGCCGGAAGGACGCATTGGAAATCTCCCGAAAGGGCGGCACCATACGCACGGAGAGGCCGTCGTCCAGCCCCGGCGGGTTGACGCCGGGCCGCCCTGTTCCTAGCTTTTCTAAAGGATTACAGGAGGTTGTGCGCAAGATGTCCCAGCAGCCCCTGAAGCTGCCGCCGGGTCTGGCCGCCGCCTCGCTCTCCGGGCTCGACAGCCGCAGCGCCCAGGTCCTGCGGGAACTGGTGGAACTCTACGTCCAGACCGGGGAGCCGGTGGGGTCCCGTACCCTGTCGCGCCGGCTGCCGCTCGGCCTGTCCCCGGCCTCGATCCGCAACGTCATGGCGGATCTGGAGGAGGCGGGGCTTCTCTACGCGCCGCATACCAGCGCCGGCCGGCTGCCAACCGACCGGGGCCTGCGCCTCTTCGTGGACGGGCTGCTGGAATTCGGCGACCTGGCGGAGGAGGAGCGGGACGCGATCGCCGCCCGCTGCAGCGCCAGCGGCCGTTCCCTGCACGAAACCCTGGCGGAGGCCGGGCAGATGCTCTCGGGCCTTGCCGGCGCCGCCGGGCTGGTCGTTGCGCCGAAGAGCGACGCGCCGGTGCGGCATATCGAATTCGTGGCTCTCGGCCCCGGCCGCGCCCTGGTGGTGCTGGTGACCGCGAACGGGCAGGTGGAGAACCGGGTCATTGAGGTGCCGCCCGGCCTGCCGCCCTCCGCCCTGGTCCAGGCCAGCAACTACCTGAACGCCCGCCTCGCCGGCCGGACGCTGGAGGAGACGCGCGCCGGCGTGGCGGCGGAGATCGCGGCCAACCGCACCGCGCTCGATGCCCTGACGAACCAGGTGATCGCGGCCGGGCTCGCCACCTGGTCCGGCGGCGGCGGCGGCTCGCTGATCGTCCGCGGCCAGGCGCGGCTGCTGGAGAACCTGGACCAGCTTGCCCGCGTGCAGGAGATCCAGGCGCTTTTCGAGCGGCTGGAGGCGCAGGAAACCGTGCTCCGCCTGATCGAGCTGGCGCAGCGGGGCGAGGGCGTGCAGATCTTCATCGGCGCCGAGAGCGGGCTGTTCGATACCGCCGGGCTCTCGATGGTGGTGGCGCCCTTCCGCGACGGGCAGGAACGGATCGTCGGCGCGCTCGGGGTGATCGGGCCGACCCGGATCAATTACGGCCGGGTGATCCCAGTGGTGGACTACACGGCGCGGGTGATCGGGCGGCTGCTGGGATAGGCGCCCCCGGCGCCGGAGGGCGGGGCGCTATGCCGGCCCGGCATGCGCCGGGGCCGGTTCCGGCTGCGGCAGGCCAAGCCGGGCGGCGGTGGTCTCGGCCAGCGGCGGCGCCACCAGATCTGCCAGGGTCATGCGGTCAAGCACGCCCATGAAGGCACCCAGCGCCTCGGCCAGGGCCGAGCGCAGGCGGCAGGCGCCGGCGATCATGCAGCCGCCATCCTCCAACCCATTCCCGCGCGGCTTGCCGTCCGGGCCGAAACAAACCAGCAGGGCGAGGTCGTCCTCGGTGCAGCGCACCACCTCACCGAGGCCGATCTCCTGCGGCGCCCGGGCCAGGCGGATGCCGCCCCCGCGGCCGCGCAGGGTCTCGATGAAGCCGGCACGGCCGAGCCGGTGCACCACCTTGGTCAGGTGGTTCTCGGAGATGCGATAGGCTGCGGCGATCTCGGGAACCGAGGAGAGGCGGTCCGGCCGCAGGCCGAGAAACATCAATGTCCGCAGGGCATAATCGGCATGCAGGGTGAGGCGCATGAAGGAAGATGTATGAATTCCACCGCTTCACGCCAAGCCCAAACGGCAAATGCATCCAGCGGCATGTGCTCTGCCTGCCCGGCAGCAATCCGGACAGTTCGCCGGGACACTGCCGGCGCGCTACACAGGGCGGAACCCAAGGGAGGAATCGGTCCATGGAAAAGGGTTGCATCACGCGCCGCGCGCTCGCCGCCGCGGCTGCTGCGGGAATGGCCGGGCTGCGCCCCCGGCACGCTGCAGCGCAGGGTGCCTGGCCGGACCGGCCGGTGCGCGTCGTCATCCCCTATGCGGCGGGGGGCGGGGCGGACACGGTGGGCCGCATCATCTTCGCCAAGCTGGGCGAGATCCTGAACGCCTCCTTCGTCATCGAGAACCGGGGCGGCGGGGCCGGCACCATCGGCGCCGCCGTGGTCGCCCAGGCGGCGCCGGACGGCTACACGCTGCTGCACGACGCGACCGCTTTCTCGGTCAATCCGGCGCTGTTCGAAAAACTGCCCTATGACACGCGCCGGGCCTTCCGCCCGGTCTTCCTGGCGGCGCGGGTGCCGAACCTGCTGCTGGTGCATCCCTCCGTGCCGGCGAACACCGTCGCGGAATTGGTTGCGCTGGCCAAGGCAGCGCCGGGCGGGCTGGACTTCGCCTCCTCCGGCAATGGCACGGTGCAGCACATGGCGCTGGAGATGTTCGCGCGCACCGCGCATGTCAGGCTTAACCATGTGCCCTATCGCAGCGGCGCGCCGGCGCTGACCGACCTGATCGCGGGGCAGGTGAAGTACCTGTTCAGCAACGCCTCCGCCTCCACCCCCCATGTCCGGGCGGGGCGGGCGAAGGCGCTGGCCCATACCGGCACCGGGCGGATCGCCGCCTTCCCGGATCTGCCGGCGGTGGCGGATACCTATCCCGGCTTCGTCGCCTATGAGTGGAACGGCGTCTTCGCCCCCGCCGGCGTGCCCGATGCGGTGGTGGAGCGGCTGAGCCAGGGCCTGAACGCGGTGATCCGGGACCCGGCGGTCGCGGAACGGCTCGCCGGCCTGAATGTGGAGGCGAAGCCGAACAGCCCGGCGGAATTCGCCGCCTTCCTCGATGCCGAAATGGACAAGTGGGGCAAGCTGGTGCGGGAGGCCGGGATCAAGCTGGACTGAGGAATCAGTTCCGGCGGGCCGCCTATCCGGCCCGCCGCAGCCGCCTCTGCAGCGCTTGACGTCCCCGGCCCCAGCCGGCCTGCACCGCCGGGATGCTGAGCAGCAGGGTCAGCAGCGTGACCGCCGCCAGCACGGCGGAGATCGGCCGGGTGAAGAAGGGCGTGATGTCGCCGTTCGAGAGCACCAGCCCGCGCAGCAGGTTCTTGTCCAGCAGGTCGCCCAGCACGATCCCCAGCACCAGCGGCGCCATCGGGAAGCGCAATTCCCGCAGCACGAAGCCGACCAGCCCTGCCCCCAGCATCACCCAGATGTCGAAGAGGCGGGAGGTGATGGCGAAGGCGCCCACTGTGCAGAGCACGAAGACCACCGGCATCAGCCGCTCGCGGGGAATCAGGAGCACCCAGAGCAGCGGCCGCACCAGCACCAGCCCGTAGAACAGCTTCACCATGTCGGCGATGATGAGCATCGCGACGATCTGATAGATGAATTCCGGCGAGGAGATCGCCAGCATCGGCCCCGGATTGAGGCCGTGGATCATCATCGCCGCCATCAGCACCGCGGCCGGCGCGCTGCCGGGCACGGCGAGCGTCAGCACCGGGATGATGGCGCCGGGAACGCAGGCGCTCTCACCCGTCTCGGCGGCCATCAGCCCCTCGACGCTGCCCTTGCCGAATTTCTCCCGCTCGGCGCTGACGCGCTTCGCTGCGGCGTAGCTGGTCCAGGCGGCGATGTCCTCGCCCAGCCCCGGCATGGCACCGATGAAGGTGCCGATGGCGCCGGAACGGAAGATGGTGCGCCAGTAGCGCAGCACGTCGGAGGGGCGCGGCAGGATGGAATCGATCTTCGAGGCCACGGCCTGCACCGCCGGGCCGCGCATGCTGTTCAGCACCTCCGCCACGCCGAAGACGCCCACCAGCACCGGCAGCAGGCCAAGCCCGCCGGCCAGATCCGTGCTGCCGAAGGCGAAGCGCGGATAGGCGTGGTTCGCCTCCTGCCCCACGGTTGCGACGAAGAGGCCGAGGAAGCCGGCGATATAGCCCTTCAGTGGATCGCCGCCGGAAAGGGAGCCGGCGATGACGATGCCGAACATCGCCACCCAGAACATCTCGTAGCTCTGGAAGCCCAGGGCGAATTCGCCCACCGCCGGCGCCAGCACGGCGAGGCAGAGCGCCCCGAACAGCGTCCCCATCCAGGAGCCGGTGGTGGAGATGCCCATGGCCCGCCCGGCCAAGCCCTGCCGCGCCAGCGGGAAACCGTCCAGGGTCGAGGCGGCGGAGGCCGGCGTGCCCGGGATGTTCAGCAGGATGGCGCTGCGGCTGCCACCATAGATCGCGCCGACATAGACGCAGATCAGCACCAGGATCGCCGTGCTGTGCGCCATGGAGAAGGTGAGCGTGGTCAGCAATGCCACGCCCATGGTCGCGGTCAGGCCGGGCAGGGCGCCGATGATGATGCCCACCAGCGTCGCCCAGAAGGCGTGCAGGACGACGCCGCCCTGAAAGGCGTGGCCGAAGCCGGCGCCAAGCATTCCCAGGGCATCAAGCATGCAGTCGGTCCCGTGTCACGGCAGGCGGACGAAGAACAGCTTCTCGAAGACCAGCACCACAGCCCAGCCGGTGCCGAGGGCGATGGCGGCCGCCTCCAGCAGCCGGCGGATGCGGCCCTGCGGTCCGCGTGGCCATTCGAAGATGGCGGTGAAGGCGAAGACAAAGAGCGCCGTCGCCAGCCAGAAGGACAGGCGCCCGACCAGCACCGCGGCATAGATCACGCCGAGCACGGCCGCGATGGACAGTCGGCCGAGATCCTTCCTGGCACTCCCGCCCGCGCCGCCCGCGCGCAGCCCCCCGCGCCGCACCGCCCGCAGGCCGAGCAGGATGGAGAGCAGCGCGATCACCGTGCCATGGAAGCCCGGCACGATGCCGGGAGCGGTCAGACCGGTGCCCGACTGCTCCACGAAGGTCGGCATGTGCAGGCTGAGCGCGACGACGCCGAGGCCGAAAGCCAGCAGCACCGCCGCGGTGATCAGGTCGGCGCGCGGCGAAACCGGCTCGCGCTCCCCCGCGAGGGGGGAGGCGGCGGTGTCGGCCTCGCTCAAAGCCTGGCGATCCCGACAGTGTCGGGCGAGAGCTTCGCCTTGCCGCCGTCGTAATACAGCCAGGCGGTCTGCCGGATCATCTTCCACGCCTCGTCATGCGCCTTCTGGCCGTAGATCGGCGTGAACAGCGCCGCCCGCTGCGCGGCATAGTCCTTCAGGCGCTGCGAATTGGCGATCTTCTCCTCCCAGACCCGGTTCATGGTCTGCACCACCGCATCCGGCACGCCCTTCGGCACCCAGAGGCCGAAATAATTCAGCGGCGCCGGCACATTCGGCAGCCAGCGATGGATCGAGGGAATCTCCCCGAAGCCGGCAAGCTGCACCGGCTTCTCGCTCTGCACCGCCAGCGGGATCAGGCGGCGCGCCTTGATCATCTCCGCGGCTTCCACCAGCAGCACGGCGCAGACCGGCGCCTCGCCGGCGACGGCGGCGATGGTGGCGGGGTTGCCGCCGTCATAGGTGGCGTGGCGGTACTGCACGCCGGAGGCGGCGCGGACCGCCTCCATGAAATTGTGTCCGGCCGAGGAGACGCCGGCCGTCGCCACCGGCACGCTCTGGCCGCGCGCCTTAAGCGCCTCCAGGAGCTGGCTGAAATCCTTGTAGGGCGAGCCGGGATTGGCGGCGATGATGTTGACGTTCGCCACCGCGAAATAGAGGTTCCAGTCCTTCAGCTCGGTATCCAGCAGGCCGAGCACCTTGTAGCAGCCGACATCCACCGCCGCGCCGGCGGCCCAGGTCAGGCCGTCCTTCGGCGCTTCCAGCGCATTGCGGGTGCCGATGGAGCCGGAAGCGCCGGGCTGGTTCACCACCACGAAACGCTGGCCGAGCGCCGCTTCCAGCTCCGCCGCCGCGATGCGCGCCATCTGGTCGGTTGAGCCGCCGGCGGCCCAGGGAACGATGACCGTAACCGGCCGCTCCGGCTTCCAGGAATAGGACTGGGCCGAGGCATGAATGGCCGGCATCGCCACCGCCGCGGCGGCCCCGAGGAATTCGCGACGACGCATGCTCCCGTTTCCTCCCCTGGTAACTCGCTGGTTACACGGATGGTGCGGCGAGGCGCGGGGCGGCGTCAACTACCCGAATTCGGGCCCGGCGACCGCGAGGATGCGGGCCGGATCGCCCGGCGGATCCTCCCCCAGCGCCATGCGGGTGAAGGGCCGCTGCGTCGCAGCACCATGCGCCGCCAGCCATTCCGCCAAGCCGAGGGCACCATCGCGCAGATCCAGCACCGCGCCCGGCCCGAGGGCCGAGACGCCCGCCGCCAGCAGCGCCCGGGCAGTCGGCGCATCGCCTGCCAGCAGCGGGCCGAGTTGCGGCCCGCGCATGCCGTCGCGCCCCAGCAGCGCGCCGGCGATGCCGCCCGCGCCCTCCGCCACCAGCGCCGCCGCGGGCAGGCGCGCAGCGAAATCGCGCAACAGGGCTTCGCGCGGCGCGCCGAAGGCCGCGAGATCAAGGGACAGCACCGCCGGCCAGTCCGCCTCCCGCAGCGGGCGCAGGCGGATGCCCGGTTCCGCCGGCAGCGCGGCGGGCAACGCCCAGCGCGAAAATCCCCAGAGATCGCGGAAGCCGAGCCGCCGGTACACCTCCCGCCCGGCCGGCGTCGCATCCAGCGCGATCGAGGGCAGGCCGGCCTCCCGTAGCGAGTCCACCGCCCAGCGCATCAGCGCCGTCGCCAGGCCCTGCCGGCGGCGGTCCGGCCGCACCAGCACCATGGAGATCCAGGCCACCTCCCGCCCATAGGGCAAGGTGGCGGCGGTCGCGGCCAGCGCCGCGGCATCGCCGTCCTCCAGCACGCGCACCGCGCCATGCCGCAGGAACAGCGCCCAGTCGGCAACGGTCTGGTTCCAGCCCACCAAGGCGGAAAGGGAGGCGGCGCGCGGCAGGTCGCGCTCGGACAGCGGGGCGAAGCCAGGCATGGGGAAAGGCTCTGCCGTGGTTCCGGCGGCGTCAAGTTCGGGGCCGGCAGGTCAGGTCCCGCCCGTCCGTCCGAACCACACCCCGAGCAGCGCCGCCAGCGAGACCATCAGCAGCCCGCCATTCACCACGACCAGCAGCGCATTGGGCAGCCGCCGCACATCGGAGCGGCGCGGCGAGTCATGGCCCGGCCAAATCTCCCGCCAGACTCCGGCAACGAAGCAGAAGCCGGCGAACAGCACCAGCAGCGAACCGGCCAGCAGGATCATCCATTCCGGCAGCACATTGCCGAGCGTTGTCTTGGCCCCCACCCCCGCCGCCAGCGAGACCAGCCCGGTCCGCACCCAGGCCGCATAGGTCCGCTCCGCCGCCAGCACCGTGCGGTCGGCGGCGTAGAGCAAGCGGGGATCGTCATCTCTCTCTGCCATGCCTGCGGCAACGCGCCGATGATGCCTCGGCTTCCCCCGGCTTGACGCGGGAGGGCCCGGCCTGCCCCCATGTGGCGCCATGACCGCCGATGCCCTTCCCCTGCTGCTGATCGGCTGCGGCGCCTTCGGGCGCGTGCATCTCGCCGCGCTGGACTCGCTCGGCCTGGCGGAGCAGGCGCTGGGCTTCGATCCGGACCCGGCGGCGCGGGCCGCCCTGCCGGGGCTAGGTTTCGTGGAGACCCTGGACCAGGGCCTCGCCGCCTGCCGTGCCGCCATCATCGCCACGCCCGTACCCACCCATCTCCCGCTGGCCGAGGCAGTGCTGCGCGCCGGCCTGCACCTCTTCCTGGAGAAGCCGGCGACCGAGACGGCGGCGGAGGCAGCGCAACTCGCGGCACTGGCGGCGGAGCGGGGGCGCATCGCCCAGGTTGGGCTCTATTTCCGCTTCCATCCCAAGGCGCAGGCGCTGCGGCGGATGGTGGCGGCGGGGGAATTCGGCCGGCTGCATTATCTGGCGGCGCGCTTCTCCGGCCTGAAGCGGGCGCGCGGCGATTCCGGCGCGCTGCTGAACGATGCGGTGCATTTTGCCGACCTGCTGCCCTGGCTGGCCGGGGAACAGCCCGCCGCCGTCTTCGCCCAGCTTGCCGATCCGCTCGGCCGCGGGCGGGAGGACTTCGCCCTGATCCAGCTCCGCTTCCCCTCCGGCCTGATCGGGCTGATCGAGGCCGGCTGCGTGCTGCCCGGCCGCTGGCCGGATGCCGTGGTGCCGGGCGCGGAGACGCGGAAGGAGGTGCTGCTCGCCGGCCGGACCGCGCTGGCGGAAGTGGATTTCGCCGCGGAGGAATTCGCGATCCGCCGCGGCACCCATCGCCCCGCACCGGGCGGCGCCTGGCTGCCGGAGCACGCGCCGCGGGAGATGCCACGGATCCCGGCCGCCGATCCGGTGCAGGTCGTGGCGGCCGAGTTGCGCTGCTTCCTGGATGCCATCGCCGGGCGCGGCGCCGCCGGTCCGGATCTGCGGGAAGGCGGCGTCCTGCCGCTGCGCCTGCTGGACGCGGCCCGCCGTTCCGCGCAGCTTGGCGCAGTGGTGGAACTGTCCGGGGAAACGCCATGCGCCTGACATTGTGCAACGAGGTGGTGCGGGACCTGCCCTTCGGCCGCCAGTGCGAATTGGTCGCGGCGCTCGGCTATGCCGGAATCGAGATCGCGCCCTTCACCCTGGATGCAGAGGCGCCACACCTGCTGCCGGCCTCCGCGCGCCGGGAGGTCCGCCGTGCCGCGGCCGATGCCGGCATCACCATCACCTCCCTGCACTGGCTGCTGGTGGCGCCAGCGGGGCTCTCCATCACCAGCGCCGATGCGGCGGTGCGGGCACGCACGCTGGATGTGATGCGGCGGCTGATCGGCCTGGCCGCCG
>CALGVL010000358.1 GCA_937930165.1 uncultured Acetobacteraceae bacterium | reverse complement strand
CGGGCATGTACGGAATGTTCCTGATTCTGGAGGCGGTGACGCAGCTCCGCCGCCAGGCGGGGGCGCGGCAGGTGGCGGAATGCGACATCGCCCTGCTGCACGGCAATGGCGGCACCTTGTCCAGCCAGGTGACGGCGCTGCTCGGGACCGCCGCGGCACTGAAATAATAGCTGACAGAAACTGCTTGGCCGGGACGGCTTTTCGCATCTCCAGACAAGCGGAGGGTTCTTCCATGCCCATCCTGACGATCGAATCCGGCGACGAGGTATCCGGCATGGCTGCGGATGCCCTGATGCCGTTGCTGGTCCGGCACGGAATGCCGGCCTGGCCGCCTTTCTCGGCTGGCGATCCTGATGAGGACGATTTCGAAGAGGACGAGGAAGACGGCGACGAGGACGACCTCGAGGACGATGAGGAAGAGGAGGACGATCTCGAGGAAGACGAGGAATTCGAGGAAGAGGACGAGGAGGACGAGGAGGAGGAATAGCGGCCCGGCCGGCCGGGGGTGGTGCCCCCTTGCCGCCCTTCCGCGTCTCCCTCAGGTTGCGGCGAACGGAATTCCTGGGGGAGATGCCCATGCCTGCCGCTGCGCCGAATGCCAGTTTCGCCTCGCTCGACCCGTTGGTGCGGCCGCGTTCCGTTGCGCTGATCGGCGCCTCCGACGAGCCGGCCCGCATCGGCGGCAGGCCCATCGCCTATATGCTGCAACAGGGGTTCAAGGGGGGCATCTACCCCGTGAACCCGAAGCGGCAGACCGTGCAGGGGCTGCCGGCCTTCGCCTCCGTCGCCGCCCTGCCGGAGGCGCCGGATGTCGGCATCATCGCCGTGCCCGGCGAGCTGGCGATCGAGGCGCTGGAGGAGCTGGGCCGGAAGGGCTGCCGCGCCGTCATCGTCTTCACCGCCGGCTTCGCCGAGATGGACGAGGCCGGCGCCGCGGCGCAGGACCGCATGACCGCGGTGGCCGCGAAATACGGCATCCGCCTGCTGGGGCCGAATTGCCTCGGCGTGTTCAATGCGCCGATCAGCTTCTACGGCACCTTCTCCGCCAGCTTCGAGAAGGGCTGGCCGATCCCAGGGCGGATCGGCATCGCCTCGCAGTCCGGCGCCTATGGCACGCATGTCTTCGCGGCGGCACTGGACCGGGGGCTCGGCACCAATGTCTGCATCACCACGGGCAATGAGGCCGAGGTGGCGCTGGGCGACGTGCTCGGCTGGATGGCGCAGGCGCCGGAGGTGGAGGTGATCTGCGCCTATGCCGAAGGCATACGGGAAAGCGAGCGGTTCCTGGCGGCGCTGGACCTGGCGCGGCGCAACCGCAAGCCGGTGGTGATGATGAAGGTGGGCCGCAGCCAGCTCGGCGGCCAGGCGGCGAAGTCGCACACCGCCTCCATCGCCGGCGACGACACGGTGACCCAGGCGGTGCTGGAGGAATTCGGCGTGGTCCGCGCCCGCACCACGGAGGAGATGCTGGACATCGCCTATGCGGCGACGAAGCGCATCTATCCGGCGCGCAACACGCTCGGCGTGCTGACGGTCTCGGGCGGCGCGGGCGTGCTGATTTCGGACGCGGCGGAGGCGGCAGGGGTGGAGATGCCGCCGATGCCGGAGGAGGCGCAGGAGAAGCTGAAGAAGCTGGTGCCCTTCTGCGCTCCGCGCAACCCGGTGGACTGCACTGCACAGGTCACGAACAACCTGTCGCTGATCGGGCAATTCGCGGAGAGCGTGGCGGTGGATGGCGGCTACAGCTCCATCCTGGCCTTCTGGTCGCAGACTGCCGCGGGGCGCAGCGTCGGACCGAAGCTGCAGGAGCAGATGCGGGCGGTGCGCGCGGCGCATCCGGACCGGCTTTGGGTCATGTCCATGCTGGCGCCGAACAAGGTGCGGGAATACGAGGCGGATGGCTGGATCTGCTTCGAGGATCCCTCCCGCGCGGTGAACGCGATCGCCGCCATGGGCCGCTTCGGTGAGGCCTTCGCCAAGGCCGAGGCGCCGCAGGGGACGGTGGCGCTGCCCGAGGTGACGCTGCCGGAGAGCACGCCGAGCGAGGCGGTGGCGAAGGCGCTGCTGGATGCGGCAGGCGTGCCGGCGGTGCCGGAACATGCCGCCAGCGACAGCGAGGCCGCGGTCGCGGCGGCGGAGGCCATCGGCTATCCGGTGGTGCTGAAGATCCTCTCGCCCGACATCCTGCACAAGAGCGAGATCGGCGGCGTGCTGCTGGATGTCGGCGATGCCGATGCGGTGCGGCATGGCTTCGCCACGCTGCTGGAACGCGCCCGCCGTCACGCGCCGGCGGAGCGGATCGAGGGCGTGCTGGTGGCGAAGCAGATCAAGGGCGCGGTGGAGATGGCGCTTGGCATCTTCCGCGATCCGGTCTTCGGGCCGGTGGCGATGGTTGGCCTGGGCGGCATCTTCATCGAGGTGCTGAAGGACGTGGCCTTCCGCCGCTGCCCCTTCGGGCCGGAGGAGGCGGAGCGCATGATCCGCTCGCTGAAAGGCTTCCCGCTGCTGGATGGAGCGCGCGGGCGGCCGAAGGCGGATGTGCAGGCGCTGGCGAAGGCGCTCTCCGCGCTTTCCGCCTTCGCCGTCGCGGCCGGGCCGCGGCTGGCTTCGGTGGATGTGAATCCGATGCTGGTGCTGCCGGAAGGCCAGGGCTGCTTCGCCGCCGATGCGGTCATCGAGGTCGAAGGGGGGAAGTGAGATGCCGATCGTCTATGAGAAGCTGCTGAACTACCCGATCCCGGAAGTTCGGCAGAGCCTCCGCTGGCAGGATGTGGCGCTTTACAATTTCTCCATCGGGCTCGGGCAGGATCCGATGGATGAGCGGCAGCTCGACTTCCTCTACGAGCCGCGGCTGAAGGTGATGCCCTCCATGCCGGTGGTGCTGGGCTCGCCCGGCTTCTGGTCGCGCAACCCGGATACCGGCATCGACTGGGTGAAGATCGTGCATGGGGAGCAGGGGCTGGTGCTGCACCGTCCCCTGCCGGTGGAAGGCGAGATCATCGGCCGCTCCCGCGTCACCGGCTTGGTGGACCGGGGCGAGGGCAAGGGCGCGCTGATGTATTCCGAGCGCGAGGTGATCGACGCCAAAACCGGCGAGAAGCTGGCGACGCTGACCAGCACCAGCTTCCTGCGCGGCGATGGTGGCTTCGGCGGGCCGAGCGGCCCCGTGCGCCAGCCGCATCCGGAGCCGGAACGGGCGCCGGACCTGACCCTTGATCTCGCCACGCGGCCGGAGCAGGCGCTGATCTATCGCCTGAACAGCGACCTCAACCCGCTGCATATCGATCCGCAGGTGGCAAAGGCGGCGGGCTTCCCGCGGCCAATCCTGCACGGGCTCTGCACCTTCGGTACGGTCTGCCATGCCCTGCTGCGCAGCCTTTGCGATTACGATACGGCCCGCTTCGGGCGGATGGACCTGCGCTTCTCCTCTCCGGTCTTCCCGGGGGAGACGATCCGCACCGAGATCTGGCGGGAGGAGGGCGGCGCCGCCTTCCGCGCCCGGGTGGTGGAGCGCGACAAGGTGGTGGTCAGCAACGGATTGTTCCGCTTCGCCTGAGCTTTGCCCGGCCGCGCGCAGGAAAATACAACGGCCGGCAACGCAGGCGCGTGATCCGCGTCTTGCACGGGTCAGGAGGAGGCCCGATGCAGACGCCCAGCTACGATCACCCCCATCAGCAGCAGATCAACGCCCTGGTAGCGCTGGTGGGAGCCCTGCTCGGACGGCTCCGTGCCGACGGCGCCCTTAGCCAGGGGGAGATGACCGACCTGCTGCGCCAGGCGGATGCTTTCCTGCCAGAGGGGTCCGAATCGCTCGGAACCCGCCTGCTGGCCGTGGTGCGGGAGACCCAGGCCCTGGCTGTGGCGGATATGGCCGCCCCCCTGGACCGCCGCCGCCTTGGGGGGTAGTTCCTGACTCCTCCCCGGGAGGAGTTGGGATGATCAACAAGATCGTGCAGTCCATCGCTGAGGCCCTGTCCGGGATCAAGGACGGGTCCACAGTGCTGATCGGCGGCTTCGGCTCGGTAGGCCAGCCCGATGCGCTGATCGAGGGGCTGATCGAGCAGGGCGCGAAGGATCTGGTCGCGGTGCTCAACAATGCCGGCGTCGGGCGCGTCGGCGTGGCGCGGCTGATGGAATTGGGACGGGTCCGGAAGATCATCTGCTCCTTCCCCCGCTCCTCCGACCCGGTGGTGTTCGAGACGCTGTACCGCGCGGGCAAGATCGAGCTGGAGATCGTGCCGCAGGGCACGCTGGCCGAGCGCATCCGCGCCGCCGGCGCTGGCATCCCCGCCTTCTTCGCCCCGACCGGCGCCGGCACGCTGCTGGGCCAGGGTAAGGAGACGCGGGAATACAACGGCCGCCCGCATGTGCTGGAGACCGCGATCAAGGGCGATGTGGCGCTGATCGAGGCCTGGGAGGCGGATCGCTGGGGCAACCTCGTCTATCGGGGCTCGGGTGCGAATTTCAATCCGGTGATGGCGACGGCGGCGGAGCTGACCATCGCGCAGGTGCAGCACATCCGGGAGCTGGGCGAGCTGCATCCGCATATGATCGGCACGCCGGGGGTCTATGTGGACCGGGTGGTCCAGGTGGACCGTGGCGCCCCCTGGGTTTAGCCTTCAGGGCGAGGAGACAGGCCAATGCAGCCCTTCACCCGCGACCAGATGGCCCGCAAGGCCGCGAACGACATCCCGGAAGGCTGGTGCGTCAATCTCGGCATCGGCATCCCGACCCTGGTGGCGAACCATGTCCCGCCGGAGCGGGAGGTGATCTTCCAGTCCGAGAACGGCGTCATCGGCATGGGCCCGGCGCCGGAAAAGGGGCATGAGGATCCCTGGCTGATCAATGCCGGCAAGCAGCCGATCACGCTGGTGAAGGGCGCCGCCTTCGTCGGTCATGCCGACAGCTTCGCCATGATCCGCGGCGGACATATCGACCTCTGCGTCCTTGGCGCCTTCGAGGTGGCGGAGAATGGCGACCTGGCCAACTGGGCGACCAGCGAGAACGACACGGCGCCCGCGGTGGGCGGCGCGATGGATCTCGCGGCCGGCGCCCGGCGCCTCTGGGTGCTGATGGAGCACACCACCAAGGACGGGCGCCCGAAGCTCGTGGAGCGGTGCAGCTATCCGCTGACCGGGCTGCGCTGCGTCAGCCGCGTCTATACCAATCTGGCTGTGCTCGATGTGGTGCCCGGCCGAGGCTTCGTGGTGCGCGAGATGGCGCCCGGCGTGGATTTCGAGACGTTGCAGGCGAAGAGCGCCGCCAGGCTGCACCGTCCGGACTGATGGGGTCCAAGGGCCTCCGGCCCTTGGCGGAGTAGGTTCCAGGGAGGGCGGGACCCTCCCTGGTGGGTGTGGGGCAAAGCCCCACCTTTGGGAGAGCGCCCGATGAGTGCCGCGCTGGACGAGTCCGACCGCGCCGAATCCATTCGCATGATCCGTGACAGCGCCGCCGCGGTTGTGCCGCCTGGCGGTGACATGAAGCGCGTCCGCAGCCTGCGTTTCCAGGATCCCGGCTTCGAGGCCGGCCTGTTCCGCCAGATGGGCGAGATGGGCTGGATCGGGCTGCGCGTGCCGGAGGCGCATGGCGGCTCGGGTCTCGGCCTCAGTGAGATGTGCGCCCTGGCGGAGGAGCTTGGCGCCGGGCTGGTGCCGGAGCCGCTGATCCCCTGTGCGCTCTCCGCCGGGCTGCTCTCGGCGCTGGGCGGTGTCGGCCCGCTGGCGCAGCTCCTGACCGGGGAGAAGGTGGTGCTGACCGCCTGGCAGGAGAAGGCGGATTCGCTGGAGGTGCCGGGCAGCCCGGATGCACCTCGCCGTTTCCTGCCGATGGCGGCCGGCGCGGATATCTTCCTGCTGCCGGTGCGGGAGGGCGGGCGGATCGCCCTCTATGAG
Source organism: uncultured Acetobacteraceae bacterium (assembly GCA_937930165.1). GTDB lineage: Bacteria > Pseudomonadota > Alphaproteobacteria > Acetobacterales > Acetobacteraceae > CALGVL01. The sequence goes on along the minus strand of CALGVL010000358.1, from coordinate 16,996 downwards.
CAGCCTGCCGCGCGCGCTCAGGTGACGGTGGAGCGGACCCAGGATGGCGGCAATTTCGGCACGCTGCAGCCGAAGCTGGGCGATGCGAAGAAGCTTGCCGATGATGTCGGTGAAGCGCTGGCGCAGGGGCTGGACGAGGCCGCCCTGGTGACCTCCGCCTATCTGCTCGGCGTCATGGAGCGGGCCTTCGCCATGACGCTGGATTACCTCAAGACCCGCCAGCAATTCGGCCGGGTCATCGGGACCTTCCAGGCGCTGCAGCATCGCGCCGCGGACCTGAAGATGCAGATCGCCCTGACCCGCGCCAGCGTGGAGGCGGCAGCCGCTACGCTGGATGCGGGCGCCACCGGCGATGCGCGCAGGGCGGCCGTCTCGCGCGCCAAGGCGCGGGCATCGGAGGCCTCCATGCTGGTGACGCGCCAGGCGATCCAGTTGCATGGCGGCATCGGCTACACCGATGAGTACGATGTCGGCCTCTATCTGCGGAAGGCGATGGTGCTGGCGAACCAGTATGGCAGCGCCGCGCTGCACCGCCGGCGCTTCATGGCCGTCTCGCCGGAGGTGGAGGAATGAGTGACGCACCTGCCATGCGGCTGATCGAGGAGCGCGACGGCCCCGTCCTGATCCTCACCCTGGACTACCCGGCACGCCGGAACGCCTTCGCCATGCCGATCCGCGTCGGGCTGATCGCGGCGCTGGAGAAGGCGCAGAGCGACAAGGACATCCGCGCCATCGTCGTGACCGGGGCGGGGGGGCATTTCTGCTCCGGTGGCGACATCTCCGGCATGGACGTGAAGTCGGCGATGGAGGGGCGGGAGCGGATGCGGATCTCGCACCAGCTCATCCGCCTGATGGTGATGGGCAGCGTGCCCATCGTCGCGGCGATCGAGGGCTATTGCGTCGGCGCCGGCCTGTCGCTGGCCTGCGCCTGCGACACCATCGTGGCAGCGGAGGATGCGCGGCTCGGCGCCGGCTTTGGGCGGATCGGGCTGATGGCCGATCTCGGCCTGCCGCATACCCTGCCGCTGCGCGTCGGCCAGGGACGGGCGCGGCAGATCCTGCTCTACCACAACCAGATGACGGCGACGGAGGCCGAGCGGATCGGCTTGGTGGACCAGGTGGTGCCGAAGGGCCATGCGCTGCAAGCGGCGCTGGAGAAGGCACGGTTCCTGGCGGAACAGGCGCCCGCGCCGATGGCGCTGACCAAGCAGATGCTGGGTGAGGGCCTCGACCGTGCGCTGGAGCAGGAGCGGCATTTCCAGGCCACCCTGTTCATGACCGAGGATTTCGCCGAGGGCCGCGCCGCCTTCCTCGGCAAGCGCCAGCCGCAGTTCAAGGGGAGCTGAACCCATGGATGCCGTGACCATCCCTCCGCCGGACCAGCTCGACAGCCTGGACGACGACAGCTTCCGCCTGGTGGTGCGCGAATTCCTGCGCCAGAATTATCCCGAGGAATTGCGCAACCCGCCGCACCGCCTGCACTGGAACGAGTGCAAGGACTGGTACCACAAGCTGGCGGAGAAGGGCTGGCTTTGCCCGGGCTGGCCGAAGGAATATGGCGGGCTCGGCCTCTCGCCCTCCAAACAGATCATCCTGACCGAGGAATACGAGCGTTATGGCGTGGCGCGCACGCCGGACCATGGCATCGTCATGCTCGGCCCGCTGGTGATTCGCTACGGGACGGAGGAGCAGAAGAAGCGCTTCCTGCCGAAGATCCTGACCGGCGAGCATATTTGGTGCCAGGGCTATTCCGAGCCGAATGCCGGCAGCGACCTCGCCGCGCTTCGCACGGAAGCCGTGCTGGATGGCGACCACTATGTCGTCAACGGCCAGAAGATCTGGACCACCCTGGCGACGGACGCCAACTGGATCTTCCTGCTGGTCCGCACGGACAAGCAGGCGAAGAAGCAGGAAGGCATCAGCTTCCTGCTGGTGGATATGAAGACGCCGGGCATCACCGTAAAGCCCATCATCAACCTCGAACTCCATGACGAGTTCTGCGAGGTCTTCTTCGACAATGTCCGCGTGCCGAAGGAGAACCTGGTCGGCCAGCTCAACAAGGGCTGGGACATGGCCAAGGCGCTGCTCGGCTTCGAGCGCATCTTCCTCGGCTCCCCGCGTCAGTCCGCCTATGCGCTGTCCCGCCTGAAGATCCTGGCGGAGCGCATGGGGGTGTGGGAGGACGAGACCTTCCAGGACCGCTATGCCCGCTTGCGGCTGGACCTGGAGGATCTGAAAGCGCTCTACGGCACCTTTGTGGTGAAGCTGAAGCGCGGCGAATCGCTCGGCCCCGATGTCTCCATGCTGAAGATCATCCAGACTGAGCTGTTCCAGCGCATCACGGATACGATGCTGGAGATCAGCGGCGAGAATGCCGGGTTGCTGGAGCCGATGGAGGGCAATCGTGACCTGAACATCGGCGGGCTGTTCATCCAGGCGCGGCCGGCGACGATCTATGGCGGCTCCAACGAGATCCAGCGGAATATCCTGAGCAAGAACGTCCTGGGCCTGCCGGGGTAGAACGCCAATGGATTGACCCTGGCGCGCTGGCGGAGGAGCATGTCCCCTCCGCCTCCGGGCGGCCGCGCGACAGGACAGATGAGCATGACCGATCTCTGGCGCCTCTCCGCCACCGACCTCGCCGCCCGCATCCGCCGCCGCGAAGTCTCCGCCACCGAGGCTGCGCGCTCCGCCCTCGCCCGGCTGGAGGCGGTGAACCCGAAGATCAACGCCGTCATCGCCTACAACCCGGAGGAGACGCTGGCCGAGGCGGCCGCGGTGGATGCCGCGATCGCCCGTGGCGAGGATCCGGGGCCGATGGCCGGCGTGCCCGTCACCATCAAGGTGAATGCGGACCAGAAGGGCTGGCCCACCACCAATGGGCTGCGCATCCAGAAGGATCTGGTGGCGCAGCAGGACAATCCGGTGGTCAGCAACCTGCGCCGCGCCGGGGCGGTGGTGCTCGGCCGCACCAACACGCCGGCCTTCTCGCTGCGCTGGTTCACCAACAACCAGCTGCACGGCCATACGAAGAATCCGCGCGACCCGTCCATCACGCCCGGCGGCTCCTCCGGCGGCGCGGCTGCGGCCACGGTGGCGGGCATCGGCGCGATGGGGCATGGCACCGATATCGGTGGCTCCATCCGCTATCCGGCCTATGCCTGCGGCATCCACGGGCTGCGCCCGACCCTTGGCCGCATTGCCGCCTACAACGCCTCGGGCGCGGAGCGGGCGATCGGAGCGCAGCTCATGGCCGTCTCCGGCCCTATCGCGCGGACCATCGCCGATCTTCGGCTCTCCCTCGCTGCCATGAGCCAGCCGGATGCGCGCGACCCCTGGTGGGTGCCGGCGCCGCTGGAAGGCCCGCCGGTGCCGAAGCGCGTGGCCCTCTGCATCGCGCCGGAGGGCATGCCGGTGCAGGCCGAGGTGGCCGCCGCGCTGCGCGACGCCGCGAAGCGGCTGGAGGCCGCCGGCTGGACGGTGGAGGAGATCGAGAACACGCCCCCGCTGGCCGAGCCCGCGCAGCTCCAGGCCATGCTCTGGCTGGCCGAGACGCGCCGCGGCATGAACGCCGTCATCGCGAAGGAGGCCGATCCCGACGCGACCAAGGTCTATGACTACATGGAGCGGCTCTGCCCCGCCCCGGACCTCTTCGCCTTCCAGGACGCCCTGCAGAAGCGCGCCACCCTGCTGCGCCAGTGGCTGCTGTTCTTCGAACGCTTCCCGGTGGTGCTGATGCCCGTCTCCGGCGAGCTGCCCTTCCGCGACCAGTCCGATACCGAGAGCTTCGAAGGCTTCCGGCGCATCATGGCGGCGCAGCTTCCGCAGGTGGGCCTGCCGCTGCTCAGCCTGCCGGGGCTGACGGTCAGCACCGGCCTGGTTGGGACCGTGCCGGTCGGCGTGCAGCTTGTCGCCGGCCGCTACCGGGAGGACCTGCTGCTCCAGGCCGGTGAGGCCATCGAGGCGGCTGGCGCCCCGGCATCGCCGATCGATCCGGCCTGATCCGGTTCGGCCGGCGGCAGGGTGGATGCCCTGAAGCCGTGCCACCGGGCGCAGGGCTATGGGACATTTCGTTCCGGCTTGCGGGATGGGCGCTTGCGGGGCATGGGGCGGGGAGTCTTCCGCTTCAGTCTGGGGAGTCCCGCATGCGCCACCTTCCGGCCCTGGCCCTGGTTGCCCTGCTCGCCGCCTGTGCGGCACCCTCGGGCGGTGGGGAGCGGAGCTGTGCCCCGCGCCCGGCAACGCTGACCAATGCCTCCAGCCGGGCGGTGGAGCAGGTCTATCTCGGCAATGGCGCGCCGTCGGGCTGGGGCGCCGATCTGTTGCAGGGCCGGGAGCTGCCGAGCGGCGCGAGCATGAACCTGACCCTGCCGGGCGCCGGCCCGCATGCGGCCCGCATCGTCTGGACCGATGGGCGCGCAGCGGAACTGCCGGGGATCGCCGGCTGCACCACCAGCCGCATCACCGTTCTCGATACCGCGCTCCGCGCCGAATAGGGCGCGGCATGCCCACCTTCGCCGACTGGGCCGCTCAGGTGGTATGGGCCGGTCTGCTGGCCGGCAGGTCCCGCTGCGCGGCGCGGAAGGTCGCCAGATTTGCCCTGAAGCCGTCATCCGGAACGATTTGGCGCTCCAGCGGTCCCGTTGCGGCGGGGCCTGGCCGGCGCCAGGAGGGCGGGGCGGAATCCCCCATGGAGCCGCAACCCGCCATGGCCCAGAGAATCGCCGTAAGGGCGACCGAAGCGCGGATCATTTCCGTCCCTCCTGCGCATGCGCTGGACCCTATTCTGGAACCAAGGCGGCCCCGAGGTTAAGCGCAGCTTCGTGGGCGGGCCGATCCGCCCCCAGTCCCGATCCTGCTCTCCGGGCCGGGGCGGCTACTCGGCCGCCATATGCAGCGCCGGGGGCAGCACGGCGCGCAGCGCGGCCACCAGTTCCGCGATCATGGCATCGGTGTGGAAGGGCGTGGCGCAGAGGCGCAGCCGCTCCGTTCCTCGCGGTACGGTCGGGTAGTTGATGGGGGTGGCATAGAGGCCGAATTCCACCAGCAGGCGGCGCGCCACTTCCCGGCAGCGGGCGGCCTCACCCACCCAGACGGGGACGATATGGCTCGGTCCGTCCATGCGCGGCAGGCCCGCGGCGTCCAGCGCCGATTTCAGCGCCGCCGCGCGCTCCGCCAATTGCGCCCGGCGGCTGGGGTCGCGACGCAGCAGGCGCACGCTCTCCAGCGCCGCGCCGGCCACGGCGGGGGGCAGGGCGGTGGTGAAGATCAGCCCGCCGGCGGTGCTGCGGATATAGTCCACCACCTCCGCATCCCCGGCGATGTAGCCGCCCAGCACGCCGAAGCCCTTGGCCAGCGTCCCTTCAATCAGGTCCACCCGATGGGCGACACCGTCGCGTTCGCTGATGCCGCCGCCGGTGGCGCCGTAGAGGCCGACGGCATGGACCTCATCCAGATAGGTCAGGGCGCCGTAGCGCTCGGCCAGGTCACAGATGGCGCCGATCGGGGCGATGTCGCCATCCATGGAATAGACGCTTTCGAAGGCGATCAGCTTCGGCGCCTCGGGCGGGGCGGCGGCGAGCTTGGCCTCCAGGTCGGCCAGGTCGTTGTGCTGCCAGATATGCCGCACCGCGCCCTTGGCGCCGCGCATGCCGGCGATCATCGAGGCGTGGTTCTTGGCGTCGCTGAAGACATGGAAGCCTGGCAGCGCCTCCAGCACCGCGCAAATGCCCGCCTGGTTGGAGATGTAGCCGCTGCCGAAGAGCAGCGCCGCCTGCTTGCCGTGCAGGGCGGCCAACTCCGCCTCCAGCGCCGTGTGCAGGGGGGAGGTGCCGGAGATGTTCCGGGTGCCGCCCGCCCCGGCGCCATGCTGCTCCATGGCCCGGATTGCGGCCGCCAGCACCTGCGGATGGCTGCCCATGCCGAGATAGTCGTTGGAGGACCAGACCGTGACCTCCCGCATGCCGTCCGGCGCGTGCCAGCGATAGACCGGGAAACGGTCCGCCAGCTTCTCCAGCCGGGCGAATTCGCGGTAGCGGCCCTCCTGGCGCAATGCGGCCAGAGCGTCGCGGCAATGGGCAAGGAAGGCGTCACGGGTGTTCATGGCATGCAGGCCCTTGGGGCGGCGGGCGGGAGATATGGCGGCGCTTTCGGAAAAGCCAGCGAATCCAGCGCAACCCTGCGCCGCGGTGGGAGCGCCTCAACCCTGGAAAGCCGATCCGGGCGACCCCTGCCATGATCTGGATCAAGGCGGCGGGACCGGCCCGCGCTTCCCCCGCATCCTCCTGGCCGGCTAGTCTGCCTGGCCCGGACCAGCACAAGCCCAAGGGAAGCATGATGACCGACTCCATCCTTGAACAGCGCCGCATCGAGGCGGCCTTCGCCAAGGGGATCTACGAGGAGATGGTGGCGGCCCTCGGGGTGGAGCAGGCCAAGGCGATCCTGGCACGCGCCATCGTGAAGCTGGCGAAGCAGGCCGCGGCGGAGATGGCGAAGGAGTCGGAGAGCGGCCCGAGCCTGGAGCATTTCGTCTCCCTCCAGCCGCGCTGGACCAAGGGCAATGCGCTGGAGATCGAGGTCCTGCGCGCCGACGCGCAGCACTACGACTTCAACGTGAAGCGCTGCCGCTATGCGGAGATGTACCGGGAGATGGGACTGGCCGAGCTGGGCGCCGTGCTGTCCTGCAACCGCGACGGTGCCTTCTGCGAGGGCTATGACCCGAAGCTGAAGCTGACCCGCACCCAAACCATCATGGGCGGCGCCAGCCATTGCGACTTCCGGTATCGTTATGAGGCAGGGTCCGGCGGACCCGACGGCCAGGGGCAGGCATGACGCCCTTTCATTTCCTCCACCTGACCGACCCGCACATGCCGCCGCCCGGCGGCTTGGTCTTCGGGCGGGATCCGGCGCCGCGCCTCGCCGCCGCCATCGCCGATATCGCCACCCGGCATGGCCCGGGCAGCGCCGCCCCCGCCGCCTTCGCGGTGCTGACCGGCGACCTGGCGCGGGATGGCGAACCGGAAGCCTATGCCAGGCTGCGGGAGATGCTGGCCGGCCTGCCCTGCCCGGCGCATCTGCTGCTTGGCAACCATGACGACCGCGCCGCCTTCCGCGCCGCCTTCCCGGAGGCGCCGGTGGACGCCAATGGCTTCGTGCAGCAGGCGGTGGCAACGCCCATCGGACACTGCCTGATGCTGGACACGCATGAGCCGGGGCGGCCGGAAGGCCGGCTCTGCGAGCGGCGCCTGGGCTGGCTGGCGGACAGGCTGGCAGAGGGGGCGGGGCCGGTGCTGCTCTTCCTGCACCACCCGCCGCTCTCCGTCGGCATCCCTGGCATGGACCGGAGCGCCCTGCAGGATGCGGAGGCGCTGTGGGAGGTGCTGGCGCCGCACCGCGCGCGCATCCGCCACATCTTCCATGGCCATCTGCACCGGCCCATGGCCGGGTCCTGGCACGGGATTCCGCTCTCCTCCCTGCGCGGCACGGCCTTCCAGGTGGCGCTGGAGTCCATGCCGGGGAAGATCGTGACCTCCGGCCGGGAGGCGCCCTGCTACGCCCTGGTCCGCGTGCTGGGCGAGGATGTCGTCGTCCACACCCGTGACCTGCCCGAGGCAGCAACATAGAGGCCCGCCATGCCCGTCCGCCTCCATCCGCATCTGCGCGCCCTGCTGGCCGATGACTGGGCGGCGGTGGATCCCTCCCTGCCGCCGCTGCTGGAGATGCTCTTCGCCCGCAGCGCCGGGGAGGACTGGCACAAGGCCGGCACCTTCAAGGACCATCTGCTCGGCGTCTGCCGGGTGCTGACCCTCTGGGACCAGCCGCGGGAGGTGCGGCTGCTCGGCCTGTTCCACAGCGTCTACTCCAACGAGTATGTGGACCTGAAGCTGTTCGACGGACAGGGCAACCGCGCCGAGCTCGCCGCCGCGCTGGGCGAGGAGGCGGAGCGACTGATCCATATCTTCTGCACCATGCCGCGCACCGAATTCACCCGGCGCCTGCTGGCGATGGACCACCTCCCGGAGGAAGGGCTGGTGCTGGAACGGGCGAAGGGTCCGCCCCTGCACCTCTCCGGCCGCGACGCGGCGATCTTCGCCATCGCCACCATCGCCGACATCGCCGAGCAATGGCATTCCTGGCAGGACGAGGTCTTCGCCGGCTTCCCCGATGTACAGGCGCGGCCGCTCCGGGAGAATTGGGCCGCCTCGCTCTGGCCCGGGCCGCTGAAGCCGACGGTGAGCGCGCTGTCGCTGCTCTCCCGCCTGGCGCATCCGCTGCGGGAATTGCCGCCGGAATGGGAGATCCCGGCGCCGCCCGTCTTTGCCCGCTGCTTCGCCATCCTCGATCCGGCGGAGGAGGCGGCGGCGGTCACGCTTTATTGGCAGGCGGTGAACCGCGCCCTGCCGATCTCCGGCATGGAGGCGACGCGCCGCGCCCTGGAGGCCGCCGCCCGGCACAATCCCTTCGTGGGCGAGCCACGCCTGATGCTGGCGCAACTGGCGCTGACTGCCGGCGAGTGGGAGACCGCCGCCGATCATGCCCGCGCCGGGCTGGACCTGCTGGCCGAATGGGGCGTGGCCTGGGACAAGCGGATCGCTTGGTCCGGCTGGGTCGCCTGGGCGCGTATCCTGCTGCAATCGGCGGAGCGCCGGACCTGGCCGGAGGCGCTTTCCGGCCTGAACGGGCTGGGGCTGGTGGGCTGATCTTTTCCCCCTTTCCCGGCGGGGCCGTGCTGCGCTGGCCCTGCCCTTGGCCACGCCATTCATCGCCCGTACCGCCCTCGGCCAGGAATGGCGACCAAGCCAGCAGATGCGGATCATCGTCCCGGCCGCGCCCGGCGGCACGGCCGATATCAGCGCCAGGTTGCTGGCGCCTTATCTCCAGCAGCATTTCGGCCAGACCTGCGTGGTGGAGAACCGCTCCGGCGCCGGCGGCACCATCGGCACCGCGGAGTTCCTGCGCACCGCGCCGGACGGGCACACCATGCTGCTCGGCAATATCGGGCCGCAGGCCATCGCCCATTCGCTCTTCCGCAACCTGCCCTACCGGCCGGACAGCCTGCTGCCGGTCTGTGGCACGGTGCGGGGGCCGAATGTGCCGGTGGTGCATCCCTCCGTGCCCGCAAACACCTTGCCGGAGCTGGTGGCGCATCTGAAGAAGAACCCCGGCAAGCTCAGCTACGGCTCACCCGGCGTGGGGCAGAGCCCGCACCTCACCGCCGTCTGGTTCAGCCAGGCGACCGGGACCGAGGCGATCCACGTCCCCTTCCGCGGCGCCGGCCCGGCGGCGATCGAACTGGTGGCGGGGAACATCCAGTTCATGTGGGACAACCTGACCAGCGGCATCCAGCAGATCCGCCCCGGCCGGGTGCGGGCGCTCGCGGTCAGCAGCGCCGACCGCAATCCGCAACTCCCGGAGGTGCCGGCGGCGCGGGAGACCATGCCGGAACTGGCCAATTTCGACGTGAACACCTGGTTCGGCATCTTCCTGCCCGCCGGAACGCCGCGCCCCATCGCCGAGGCGATCAACAAGGCGATGCATGACTGGCACCAGACCGAGGAGGTGAAGCGCCGCTGGGCGGAGATGGGCGGCGTCTCGCTCTATGGAACCATGGAGCAGTTCGCGGGCTTCGTGAACAACGAGATCGAGAAATGGGGTGCGGTCATCCGCAAGGAGGGGCTGCAGCTCGATATCGGCTGAGCACCGACCAACAGGGAGGAAACACAAGAATGAAAACAGTATCGCGGCGCGCCGCCCTGGCGCTGCCATTGGCTGCGCCCCTGCTCGCCAGGGGCGCCCATGCCCAGGGGTGGAAGCCTGGCGAGCGGGTGCTGATCGTCGTGCCGGCGGCGCCCGGCGGCACGACCGACATCATGGGGCGGCTCTGCGCCGACTACCTGCAGAACCGCTGGGGCACGCCCGTGGTCGTGGAGAACCGCGCCGGCGGCGGCGGCACCATCGGCACGATGGAGGTGGTGCGGGCGCAGCCGGATGGGCGGACCCTGCTCAGCGGCAATATCGGGCCGCAATCCATCGCCTATTCCCTGTTCCGCAACCTGCCCTATCAGCAGACGGATCTAGTGCCTGTGGTGGGGCAGATCCGTGGGCCGAATGTGCTGGTGGTGAATGCCGCCACGCCGGTCCATGACATGCAGGAATTCGCCGCCTGGTTGCGCGGCAATCCGGGTGGCGTCAGCTACGCCTCCACTGGTGTCGGCCAGTCCACGCATCTCTCGCCGGTCTGGATGCTGCAATTGCTGAAGGTGGAGGCGGTGCATGTGCCCTATCGCGGCTCCGCCCCGGCACAGACGGCGCTGCTGGCCGGCACGGTCGGCTTCCTGATCGACAACCTGACCGGGGTAATGCCACATATCCGCGCCGGCCGGGTGCGCGCCATCGCCGTGACCAGCGCCGAGCGCAACGCCGAGCTGCCGGATGTGCCGGCGATGCGGGAGACCCTGCCGGAACTGGCCGGTTTCGAGGTCAATACCTGGTTCGGCCTCTTCGGACCCGGCGCCATGCCGGCCGAGGCCATCCAGGCGATCAACACGGAGATCAATGCCTGGCTCGACCTGCCGGAGACGCAGCGGCGCTTCGAGCAGCTGGGCGGCGTGCCCTTGCGCGGGACGCCGGAGCAATTCGCCGATTTCGTGCAGGCGGAGATCGCGAAGTGGCGCGGGGTGATCCGCAAGGAAGGGTTGCAGCTGGACCTCGGCTGATCCCCGTGCCCGGTGGTTGACGGCGGGCGGGAGGCACCGCAGCCTGCGCGGCCGGATGATCCTCTCGCCCCTCTGGCTGCCGGTCACCCTGGCCGCGGCCCTGTTCCAGTGCTGGCGCACCGCCCTGCAGCAGAGGCTGCGCGGGCAGCTTTCGGTCAATGCGGCGGCGGTGGTGCGCTACCTCTATGGCGTGCCGGCGGGGGCGCTGCTGCTGGGCCTCTATATGCTGGGGTTCGGCGGCGGGCTGCCGGAGCCCAATCTCGGCTTCCTGCTGTTCTGCGCTGCCGGCGGGCTGGGGCAGATCCTGGGGACCAACCTGCTCATCATGTCCTTCGGCCATCGCGGCTTCGCCGTGGGCACCGCCTATGCCAAGACCGAGGCGGTGCAGGGCGCGGTCCTGGCCCTGCTGCTGCTGGGCGAGCAGATCTCCGCCATGGCCTGGGTCGGGATCGGCATCGGGGTTGCCGGCGTGCTCTGGCTGTCCCTGGCGGGGCGGAAGCTTACGGCGGGGGAATTGCTGCGGGCCACGGTGCAGCCGGCGGCGCTCTGCGGGCTGGCTTCCGGCTTCTTCTTCGCCCTGACTGCGGTGCTGATCAAGGCGGCGAACCAGAGCCTACCGGGGGATGACCCGATCCTGCGGGCGCTGGTGACACTGGTGGTCACCAATATCCTGCAGACCGCGATGCAGGGCGGCTGGCTGCTGGCGCGGGAGCCGGCGCAGCTCCGCGCCGTCTTCGCCACCTGGCGCAGCTCCGCCCAGGTGGGGGCGCTGTCCGCCTGCGGCTCCGCCTGCTGGTTCACCGGCTTCGCCCTGGCCCCCGTGGCGCTGGTGCGCGCGGTGGGCCAGGTGGAGATCCTCTTCACCCTGCTGTTCAGCCGCTTCTACCTGCGGGAACAGCCCTCGCGCGCCGAGGTGGCCGGCGCGCTGACGGTGGTGCTGGGCGTCGTGCTGGTGCTGGCGGGGCGATAGTCGCGGGTTTCAGCCCGCGAACATCGCCCGGATCGCCGCCGGGTCCACCTGCTCCAGGCTGGGGGGCGACCAGTTCGGCTTGCCGTCCTTGTCCACCAGCACGCTGCGCACGCCCTCCCGGAAATCCGGGTGCCGGTTCACCACCACGCGGGTCAGGGCCAGTTCCATCTCCAGGCATTCGTCGAGCGTTGCCCCGGCGCCGCGCCGCAGCAATTCCAGGGAGACGCAAAGGCTGGTCGGCGACATGCGGCGCAGGATCTTCACCTGCTCGGTGGCCCAGTCCGTACCCTCCGCCTCCAGCGCCCGGATGATCTCCAGCACGCTGTCCTTGCCGAAGCAGCGGTCGATGGCGGCGCGGTGCGGGGCGAAGCTGGCCGGGGGTGGGGCCTCGGCGAAACGCTCCACCACCCCGGCATCGCCGCCGAGCAGCGCCTCGCGCAGCGCCGGCAGCCTCTCCCGTGGGACGAAATGCGTGGCGAGGCCGGCATGCACCGCATCCGCGCCGCGCAGCCGCGCGCCGGTCAGGGCCAGCCAAGTGCCGATCGCCCCCGGCAGGCGCGGCAGGGAATAGGAGGTGCCGACATCCGGGAAGAGGGCGATCGCCGTCTCCGGCATGGCCAGCAAGGCGTTCTCCGTCACCACCCGCGGCGCGCCGTGGATGGAGACGCCGATGCCGCCGCCCATGCAGATGCCGTCGATCAGCGAGACCCAGGGCTTGCCGAAATGGGCGATGCCGCGGTTCACGGCATATTCCTCGGCGAAGAAGGCCTCGATGGAGGCGGTGTCTCCGGCGATGGCGAATTCACGGATGCGGCGCACATCGCCGCCGGCACAGAAGGCCTTGCCCCCGGCCCCCTCCAGCAGCACCAGCCGCACGGAGGCATCGTCCTTCCAGGCATCGAGCGCCGCCTGGAAGCCACGGATCATCTCGATATCGAGGGCATTCAGGGTCTTGGGCCGGTTCATCAGCAGCGTGCCCGCCGCGCCTTCGCGTCGGGTCAGCAGGGTCGGCTCGGCCTCATTCATCTCGGTCACGCAGCGCTCCTCGGATCGGTTCCGGGGGCGCGTAACCGCTCGGCGCCGGGGGATCAACCCGAGGGGCCGGGGCGCATCGCGGAAGCGTGGTCAGGCGTTCCGACACTGCTGCCGATACAATCGCCTTGCGCGGGGCCGGCCCGCGCCTAAGCTGGGAGAAAACGGGAGGCGCGCGGCGCCGCATGCCGCAGCGGCCCCCTGAAGGGAGGATTCGTGATGCCGATTACCCGCCGTGGCACACTGGCCTTGCCTGCGCTTGCCCTGGCCGCTGGCCCTGCTGCCGCGCAGGGAGCGCCGGTGAAGGTCGGGGTTCTGCTGCCCCTCACGGGCAACGCGGCCTCGGCGGGGAATTCGGCCAGGGCTGCCATCGAGCTGGCGACGGAGCTGGTGAACACTCCGCATCCCGAACTTGCCTCCATGCCGCTGATGGCGACGGCCGGCCTGCCCAATCTCGGCGGGCGCAAGCTGGAGGCGGTCTTCGCCGACAACCAGGGCAACCCCTCGGTCGGCCAGAACCAGGCGCTTCGGCTGATCACGCAGGAGCGGGTGGTGGGACTGACGAATGGCTACCAGTCCAGCGTCGCCCTGACCGCGAGCGCCGTCGCGGAACGCTACGGCATCCCCTATGTGAACGGGGAGTCCGTCGCGACCAACCTGACGGAGCGGGGCTTCAAGTGGTTCTTCCGCACGACGCCGATCGGGCCGGACATCGCCAGGGTCTATCTCGACTTCATCGAGGAGCAGCAGAAGCAGGGGCGGCCGGTTGGCAAGATCGCCATCGTTCACGAGAACACCGAATACGGAACCTCCATCGCCGATACGATAGCGAAGGAGGCCGAGGCGCGCGGCCGGCAGATCGGGCTGCGGATCGCCTACAGCGCCAACAGCGCCGATGTCTCCCCGCAGGTGCTGCAGATGAAGGATGCGCAGCCGGATGTGGCGATCTTCATCAGCTATACCTCGGACGCCATCCTCTACATGCGCACCATGCGGGCGCAGGGCTACAAGCCGCCGATCCTGATCGGCGACGATTCCGGCTTCTCGGATGACAGCTTCATCCAGACGGTGGGCGACATCTCCCAGGGCGTCATCAACCGCAGCGCCTTCGACGCCAGCCGTCCCGGCAGCAATTCGAACAAGATCAACGCGCTCTACAAGGCCAAGACCGGCCGGGAGATGGACGACACCACCGCCCGCATGATGCAGGGCTATCTGGTGATGGCGGATGCCATCAACCGCGCCGGCTCCACCGATCCGGCAAAGATCCAGGCGGCGCTGCGGGCGACCGACCTGAAGCCGGACCAGCTCATGATCGGCTATCGCGGCGTGCGCTTCAACGAGAAGGGGCAGAACGTGCTCGCCTCCGCGCTGCTCGTGCAGTTGCGGGGGAAGGAATATGTCTCGGTCTGGCCGGAGGACCAGGCCAGCGCGCCGCTGGAACTGCCTTTCAAGGGCTGGAGCTGAGGCGGGCGCCGACCGGTGATCCTGGCGCAGCTTGTCCTGAACGGACTGCTGGTGGGGGCAGTCTATGCGCTGTTCTCCTCCGGCCTCACCCTGATCTGGGGCATGATGAATGTGGTCAATTTCGCCCATGGCGACTTCGTCATGCTGGCGATGTATGTGGCCTTCTTCGCTGCCACATTGCTCGGCTGGGGGCCGGCGGCCTTCGTGCCGGTGGCAGCGATGGCGCTGTTCCTGCTTGGCGTGCTCGTCTACCTCATGCTGGTGCGGCATGTGATGCGCGGGCCGATGCTGGCGCAGATCCTCTCCACCTTCGGCCTCGCCCTGGTGCTGCGCTATGCCGCGCTCTGGGCCTTCTCCGCCAATTTTGTCTCGCTGCCGGAGGACCTGACCGGGCAGGTCGTCACCCTGGGCGGGCTGCGCTTCGAGCCCTCGCGCGTGTTGGCCGGCATCGCCGCGCTGCTGGTCACGCTCGGCCTGCATCTGTTGCTGACGCGTACCGCGCTGGGCAGCCGATTGCTGGCGGTGGCGGAGGATAGGACGGCGGCGATGCTGGTCGGCATCCGGCCCGACCCGATGCAGGCCCTGGCCTGGGGGATCGGCGCGGCCTGCACCGGCATCGCCGGCGGGCTGATCGCGCTGTTCTTCTATGTCGCGCCGAGCGTGGGGGAATCCCTGGTGCTGATCGCCTTCGTGGTGGTCTGCCTGGGCGGCTTCGGCAGCGTTCCGGGGGCGCTGGTCGCCGGCCTGGCCATCGGGGTGATCGAGTCACTTTCGGCCTTTTGGGTCGGCGCAGCCTTCAAGGATGTCGTGGTCTATGCGCTGTTCCTCGGCGCGCTCTGGTTCCGCCCGCAAGGGCTGCTCGGCAAGGCATGAGCGGGGGCGGTATGGCCATGACGGCATCGCGCGGTGCCTGGGGGCGGGGGGTGGCGGTCCTCGGCGTGCTGGCGGTGCTGGCCCTGGCGGCGCTGCTGCCTTTCGCGTTGCAGGATGTGTTCCATCAGCGCATCGCCGCGCTGGTGCTGCTGGCGGCGATCTCGGCTTCCGCCTGGAACCTGATCGGCGGCTATGCCGGCCAGGTCTCCATCGGCCATGCGGTGTTCTTCGGCGTCGGCGCCTATTCGGCGCTGCTCGGCTACACGCTGTTCGAATGGCCGCCCATCGCCGGGGCGCCCTTCGGCATCCTGATCTCCCTGGTCTTCGCCACCATCATCGGCCTGCCGACCTTCCGGCTGCGCGGGCACTACTTCTCCATGGCGACCATCGCCGCGGCGGAGCTGGTGCGCATCCTGGTCGTCAATTGGCCGCTGGTCGGCGGCGCGGTGGGGCTGATGGGGCCGGCGGTGCCGCGCAGCACGCTCGACCTCTCCTTCACCAGCCCGCGACCCTATTACTGGACCTTCCTCGGCACTCTCACGGCGCTGCTGCTGGTCACGCATTGGATGAGCCGCTCACGCATGGGCTTCTACCTGCGCGCCATCAAGGGGCAGGAGCGGGCGGCGCGTAGCCTGGGCGTGCCGGTGCAGCGGTACAAGTACTATGCGCTGCTGCTCTCGGCCGGCTTCACCTCGCTGGCCGGGTCGCTCTATGCACTGATGGTCGGCTTTGTGGATCCGGACAGCGGCTTCGGCATCCTGATCTCGGTGCGCATGGTCATCATCACAGCGCTGGGCGGGGTGGGAACGCTGTTCGGGCCGCTGGCCGGCGCGGTCATCCTGGTGCCGCTGGAGGAATGGACCAATGCCACCTTCGGCGGCGCCGGCACCGGCATCACCTATGTAGTCTACGGCTTCGTCATCATGCTGATCAGCCGCTTCGCGCCGGGCGGGCTGGCGGAACTCTGGCGGCGCCTGCAGGCGGCCGGGAGGCGCCATGCTGCTTGAGGCGCGGGGCATCGTGAAGGCCTTCGGCAGCTTCCGCGCGGTGGACGGGGCCGACTTCCATCTGGCGGAAGGCGAGATCGTCGGTCTGATCGGACCGAACGGCGCCGGCAAGAGCACCTTCTTCAACTGTCTCGCCGGCGAGTTGCAGCCCACTTCCGGCCGCATCCTGTTCCGCGGCCGCGACATCACCCGGGCGCCGCCGGAGGCGCACGCGCGCCTCGGCCTGGCGCGCACCTGGCAGGTGCCGGCCGTCTTCGAGGAGATGACGGTGCGCGAGAACGTCATGGTCGGCGCCTTCCTGCGCCATGGCCACCGCCAGGAGGCCATGCGCCGGGCCGATGAGATGCTGGCCTTCACCGGCCTCTCGCCTCTCGCCGCTTCCCGCGCCGGCAGCCTCGGCACGCCAGCGCGCAAGCGGCTGGAGATCGCCCGCGCCCTGGCGACCGAGCCGGAATTGCTGCTGCTGGACGAGGCGCTGGCCGGGCTGACCCCCGCCGAGGTGCAGGCGGCCATCGAACTGGTTCGCCGCATCCATGCCCGCGGCATCACCCTGGTCATTGTCGAGCATGTGATGGAGGTGATCCTGACCCTGGCGCAGCGCGCCGTGGTCTTCCACCAGGGCCGCGTCATCGCCGAGGGCGCACCGCGGGCGGTGGTGGAGGATCCGGCGGTGATCGAGGCCTATCTGGGCCATAGCCTCCGGCGCCGGAGCGCCAGGGCATGAATCCCCCGCTGCTGGAGGTGCGCAACCTCTCCGTTCGCTATGGCGACCTGGTCGGCATCGCCGATGTCTCCCTTACCGTCCGTCAGGGCGAGGTGGTGGCGCTGCTCGGCTCCAACGGCGCGGGCAAGACGACGACGCTGAATGCCATCGCTGGCCTTGTCCCGCCGGCGGCGGGCGCGATCCTGTGGCGTGGCGAGCCGATCGGCGG
>CALGVL010000357.1 GCA_937930165.1 uncultured Acetobacteraceae bacterium | reverse complement strand
CCACCTCGTAGCTTGCGTCCCGCGTGCGCAGGCCGGTGGGCGTGATCGCCTCGATCGGCACCTGGCTGACATCCACCAGCGAGACATTGGGACGGTTGAAGGTCTCGTAGTAATGGCTGTCCACGCAGATGCGCTTGGTGCCGATCGGGTGGTTGCGCGGCTGCAGGGCGGCGGCGGTGGCAGGATCGCGCACCATCTCCCGGATCCGGGCGCGGACGAATTCCGCGGCGGTGTCGTTCGACTCCTTGTTGGTCAGCAGGTCCACGAAGGCACCCATGAAGGCGGTGCCGCCTGCCTTCCAGCGGTCCCAATAGACGCGCTGCCGCTCCTCCTCCGTCACCTCCATGGCCGATTTGCTGTTGATGTCATAGAGGATGCCGGTGCGCATCATCCGGGCCTTGCGCCGGTGCTCGGCATAGTCAGATTTCCACCACCGCTCGTATTCCTCATCCATCGGCCTGTTGCGCGTTGGGATGCTGAAATTCGGCGTGCGCTGGAAGACAGTCAGATGCGCGGCCTGCTCCGCGATCACCGGGATGGCCTGGATGGCGGAGGATCCGGTG
Organism: uncultured Acetobacteraceae bacterium; assembly: GCA_937930165.1. Taxonomy (GTDB): domain Bacteria; phylum Pseudomonadota; class Alphaproteobacteria; order Acetobacterales; family Acetobacteraceae; genus CALGVL01. The sequence continues at coordinate 6,646 of CALGVL010000357.1, read as the reverse complement.
CCGATCACCGCGACGCGCCGGCCGGTGAAATCCACGCCCGCATGCGGCCAGGCGCCGGTGTGGTACCAATTGCCGCGGAAGCTTTCGAGCCCCGCGAAATCCGGTACTTTGGCGGCGGAGAGGCAGCCCGTCGCCATGATGCAGAAGCGGGCCGAGATGCGGTCGCCGCGATCCGTGTGGATCTCCCAGCGATCCGTTGCTTCGTCGAAGACGGCAGAGGTCACGCGGGTCTCGAACTGGATGTCCCTGCGCAGATCGAAACGGTCGGCGACGTGATTGGCATAGCGCAGGATCTCGGGCTGAGAGGCGAAGCGCTCGCTCCACTTCCATTCCTGCTGCAACTCCTCGGAGAAGGAGTAGGAGTACTGCATGCTCTCCACGTCGCAGCGCGCGCCCGGATAGCGGTTCCAGTACCAGGTGCCGCCGACGCCGTCCGCCGCTTCGAAGATCCGCACAGAGAGACCAAGCCCGCGCAGGCGGTGCAGCATGTACATCCCGGCGAAGCCGGCGCCGACGATCACGACATCGAGGCGCGTGACAGGCTTCGCCCCGCCATCTCTGATGTCTGCCTGCTGTTCCTGCATTTCCTCTCTACCTCCGTTTTCGTTTTGAATTCATGGGCGCTGCTCAGATTGACACGGCTGTCGCAGCGCCCGGACGGTCAGGTGTGGATACGATCCAGGTCCTTGCCGGCATGCTCCGGGCTGAAGAACCAGACGATCGCGGCCTGGAGCAGCATGAAGGCCGGGATCATCAGGAAGGCAATGGTCCAGGATCCGGTGCTCTCCCGCATCCAGACCGTGGCGAAGGGCCAGAGGACATAGCCTGTGAAGAAGGCCAGGGCCCAGCAGAAGCCGTTGCCGACACCACGGATGCGCGTGGGGAACATCTCCGCCGTATAGGTGGTGGCGGGGCCCCAGACACCAAGGAAGCCAATGCTCCAGAGCAGGCCGAAAACCCAGAGCGCGGTCTTGCTCTCAGAGAAGATCCAGAGCGTGATGAACAGCGCGCCCTCCGCCAGCATGAGCAGGAAGCCGAGGCGCCGGCCGAAGCGGTCGATGATCCAGCCCGCGCCGATGATGCCGACGACGCCAATCAGGCCCCAGGCGATGTAGAAGCTGCCATATTCCGCCGGCGACCAGCCATGTGCCTCCTTCAGGAACAGCGGCATCCACAGCCCGACCGTGCTGAAGGCAATCAGGTTCGATACCGCGACGAAGGTGGCAAGGATGGTGTTCCGGCGCATGTCGGGCAGGAAAAGCTGCCGGATGCCGACCTTGTCCGCCTTCTCGATCCACTGCCGGTCCTCCGCCGAAATCGGCTGCCCTGCGGCGCGTTGCGCGCGGATGCGGTTCCTGCGGTCCTGCGTGCGCACCCAATAGGGCGATTCCGGGCAGAGCAGGCGGACATAGACGGCAAGCAGCGCCACCACCGCCGGTGGCACGAAGGCGGCGCGCCAGCCCCAATTCGCCGCCACATAGGCGGTGATGCTGCCGGCCAGGGCCGCGCCGACGCCCCAGGCCGAGCGGTCAGCGCAGATGATCATGCCGCGTAGCCTTGCCGGCCAGGTTTCCGCCACCAGCATGGAGCCAATGGCCCATTCGCCGTTCAGCGCGAAACGGACGATGGCATAGGCGGCGACGAAGAAGCCCCAGGTCGGGGCCAGGGCCACCAGCGGCATCATCAGCGAGAACATCGCGATGTTGATCGCCAGCAGGGTGCGCCGGCCGAACTGGTCCGCCAGCCAGGGCCACAGATAGAGGCCGACGATGCCAACCAGCATCGAGATCTGCAGGCCGGTCCGGTATTCCGGCAGGCTGACGGCAAATTCCTGCATCACCATCGGCGCGACCAGCGCGAAAATCGCGCCGTCCATCCCGTCGAAGCCCCAGCCGAGGCCATTCGCCCAGGCGATATGCCAATGCGTGCGGGTCAGCCGCCCCGACTGCAGGACGTTGCGATAGGCGAGGGTTCGCATGTGCCGCGCCTCGAGCGGTCCGCCGGCAGCCGGCGAGGCATCGGCTGCCGGCGGACTCGCTACGCTATCGATCGGTACCCCGGCTGCTGTGCTACTCATGCCGTTCCTCCCGTCCGATGCTGGTACTTTTCTCAGCTTGCCGCGGCATTGCGGCGAAGCCGGTGCTGCCACCGCCAGGAATGGCGAAAGGCGGATGGGCATACGGGTCGCCCTGCGCAGAGGCGCAGCAGCAATGGTTGGACGTTTCAATATTTTGAATGGTTCTTGCTTTCGCAGCTATTCTGGTGGCCCGGAAGGGCATAGTGTCAAGCAGAAACCCGGATCCCGGCCATGCATTCCGTCATCTTGAACACCGCCCTGGACGAAAGAGAGGCCGAGGAGCTCCGCGGCGGCGACGCGCATTTCGCCAGCACCCTGGCGCGCGGCCTCTCCGTTCTCACCGCCTTCCGCGCTGGCGAGCTCGCGCTGGGCAATGCCGAGCTGGCGCGGCGCACCGGCCTCTCCCGCCCCACGGTTGCGCGCCTGACCGCGACGCTGGTGCAGCTCGGTTTCCTGCACCGGCAGCCGGACGGTTCTGGCTACCGCCTGGGTGCGCGGCTGCTGACGCTGGTGCATCCGTTGCTTGCGCGTCTCAAGCTGCGCCAGGCGGCGCGGCCGGTCATGCAAGAGCTGGCGGATTACGCCCGCGGCGCCGTCTCCATCGCGGTGATGGAGGGGCTGGATGCGGTGCATGTCGAGACCGTGCTGGGCCCGGATCCCTATCCGCTGTCGCCGGATATCGGCGCCACCACGCCGCTGCTGCAGACCGCCACGGGGCGGGCGCTGCTGGCGCTACTGGATGCGCCCTCGCTCGGCGTTGTCCTCGGCGATTTCGCGGCACGGCGGCCGGCGCTCTGGGCGGAGTTCCAGGCCACCGCGGCGCAGGAGATCGAGCGGGTGCGCAGCCAGGGCTTCGCCCTCTCCCTCGGCGACTACCGGCCGGAGCTGCACGCCGTCGCCGTGCCGCTGGCGCGCACCGAGTCCGGCGAATGCCTGTCGCTTAATTGCGGCGTGCCGCTCTACCGGCTGCGGCCCGGCGCGTTGGAGGCGGAGATCGCCCCGCGCGCCGTCGCCGCCGCGCATGCCATCCGCGCCCTCATGCTCGGGCAGGGCTGAGATCCGGCGTCGGGCCGGTCAGCACCCGCGTGATCCGCTCCAGCGCCCAGTCGGCTTCCTCCCGCGTGATGACCAGGGGAGGCGAGATGCGGATGGTGTGGTCATGCGTGTCCTTGCAGAGCAGGCCCTCGCGCCGCAGCGCCTCGCAATAGCGGCGGGCGCCGCCGGCTTCGGGGTGCAGCTCCACGGCCAGCATCAGGCCGCGGCCGCGTGCCTCCCTGATGCGGCCGCTGCCGATGCCGCGCAGCCCGGCGAGCATGTATTCGCCCAGCCGCGCCGCGTTGCCGATCATATCCTCCTCCACCAGCACGCGCAGTGCGACGCGCGCCACGGCACAGGCCAGCGGGTTGCCGCCGAAGGTGCTGCCATGCTGCCCCGGCTGCAGCACCCCGAGCACCTCGGTGTTCGAGAGCACGGCGGAAACCGGATAGAAGCCGCCGGACAGTGCCTTGCCGATCAGGGTGACATCCGCCTCCACGCCCTCATGCTCCTCCGCCAGCAGCCTGCCGGTGCGGCCGAGCCCGGTCTGGATCTCGTCCAGGATCATGGTGATGCCGTGGCGCGTGCAGATCTCGCGCACCGCGCGCAGATAGCCGGGCGGCGGGATGACGACGCCGGCCTCGCCCTGGATCGGCTCCAGAAGCACGGCGACGGTGCGGGGGGTGATCGCGGCCTCCAGCGCCGCCGCATCGCCGAAGGGCACCATGCGGAAGCCGGGGGTGAAGGGGCCGAAGCCGCCGCGCGTCTCGGGATCGCTGCTGAAGCCGATGATGGTGACGGTGCGGCCGTGGAAATTATGGGCGCAGACGATGATCTCGGCCGCGCCCTCCGGCACGCCCTTCACCTCATAGCCCCATTTGCGGACGGCCTTGATCGCCGTCTCCACCGCCTCCGCGCCGGTGTTCATCGGCAGCACCTTGTGCGAGCGCGTGAGCGCGCAGATCTCCTCGAAATAGGGCGCAAGCTGGTCGTTGCGGAAGGCCCGCGAGGTCAGCGTCAGGCGGGCGGACTGCTCGACCAGCGCGGCGCGGATGCGGGGATGACAATGGCCCTGGTTCACCGCCGAATAGCCGGCGAGGCAGTCCATGTAGCGCCTGCCTTCCACATCCCACACCCAGACTCCCTGGCCGCGGGACAGAACCACGTCGAGCGGCCGGTAGTTATGCGCGCCGAACCGCTCCTCGATGCCGATATAGTCGTATGTTGTCTCGGGGGGGATGATGGTGTCCGGCATGGCGGGACTCCCGGGTTGCTATGAGGCTCCTACGGACAGGAGTTCGGCAGGCTGCGCCGTCCGCGGCTTCCCGGCGGAGGCCAAGTCGAGCCGCAGGGTCATGCAGAAGGCGGCGCCGCCCGACAGGATGAAGGGCGAGAGATCCAGCTCGACGCAGCGATAGCCGCGCTCGGCAAGCAGCGCGCGGAGGCGGGCGGAGGCGCCGGCCATCACCACGGTCCGGCCGATGGCTACGGCGTTCAGGCAGAGCAGCCCGGCCTCCTCCGCCGTCGCCTCGATGCGCTGATCCGCGGGCACGCGGTCCTGGATCGCGCGCAGGGCGGCGGGCGAGAAGGCGCCGGGATGATACAGCACCTCGCCGCCGGGCAGCGGGCAGAAGCAGACATCGAGGTGGTAGAAGCGCGGCGAGACAAGCTCCAGCGCCACCGCCTCCCGCCCGAGGAAGGCTTCCACCTGCGGGATCGCCTCGCGCAGCGAACGCTGGCCGTAGCCGGCCCAGAAGTGGCCGCGCCGGGCATCCCAGATGCAGTCCCCGGCGCCTTCCTGGAACACGCCCTCCGGCAGTTGCGCGACGTCCTCCAGCAGCCCCCGCTCCCGCAGGGCGTGGAAGGCGGCGCGGAATCGCCCCTCCTCAGGCCGCCGCTCCGGGTGGCGGAAGCGCGACAGCAGCGCCCGCCGGTCGAGCACGATGGCCGCATTGGCCGGGAAGACCATGTCCGGCAGGCCCGGGGCGCCGGGCAGCACCTCCACCTCGGCGCCCGCATCCCGCAACGCCACTGCCAGCGCCTGCCAGGCGGCGCGGGCGGCTACGCGGTTGCGCGCCGGGTCGCTGCGCCAGGTGGCCGGGCGCATCCACGGGTTGATGATATAGGCGACCTCGAAATGCTCGGGATCGGTCATGAGGAAGCGTGGTGCCATGACTATCTCGGCCCTCGGGCTACTTTCCTCCCTTATCTGGCAATCCCCGGTGCCAGGGATCCGCAGGAAAATTGCCAGCCCGCCCCTAAATTCCTGGCGGAATGCCAACCGGCCTGGCGGATCGCCAGGAAGACACCATGGAACTCGACGAGACCGACCGCCGCCTGATCGCCCTGCTGCGCGACGATGCGCGCCGTCCTGCCTCCAGCCTCGCCGCCGCGCTCGGCGTCTCGCGCGGCACGGTGCAGAACCGGATCGCGCGGCTGCTGCGCCAGGGGGTGATCCAGGGCTTCACCCTCCGCCTCGGCCCGGAGGCCGAGCGGGCACGCGCCGGCGTCCGCGCCATCATGGCCATCGAGATCCATGGCCGGTCCCAGGCCGGCGTGCTGCGGGCGCTCCGCGGCTTCCCGGAAGTGCGGGCGCTGCACACCACCAACGGGCGCTGGGACATCATCGCGGAACTGGCGGCCGAAAATCTTGAAGCCTTCGACCAGGCGCTCAACCGGATCCGCATGCTGGAAGGCGTTGTCAGCACCGAGACGAACATCCTGCTCTCCACCCAGAAGGGATGAGGGATGCATCATCCGTCCCGCGACGCCATCTGTCCTTGAGCCGCATCGGAGGCCGCCATGCCCGACGAAGCCCGCGCCTCAAGGCCCATCACCGAGGACCGCGCGGAGATGCGCCGCCTGCACCGGCTGGACGAGGCCGAAGCGCTGGCGCCGCTGCTGCAAGCCGCCGCGCTGCCAGCCGAGGCCGCGAACAGGGTGCGGCAGCGGGCACTGGCGCTGGTGCGGCATGCGCGGGCGGCGCAGCGGCCGGGGGCGGATGTCTCCGCCTTCCTGGCGGAATTCGGCCTGGACACGAAGGAGGGCGTGGCGCTGCTCTGCCTGGCGGAGGCGCTGCTGCGCATCCCGGACGCCGCCACCCAGGACGCGCTGATCGACGCCACCTTGGGCGAGGCCGACTGGCGCGGGCATCTCGGCCAGGCGGACAGTCTGGCGGTGAACGCCTCGGCCTTCGCCTTCATGCTGAGCGGCCGCGTCCTGGGCCGGGAGGAACGGCGCGGCATTCCCGCCGCCATCGCCCGCAGCATCCGAAGGCTGGGCGAGCCGGTGATCCGCGCCGCGCTGCGCCAGGGCATGCGGGTGCTGGCGCGGCAATTCGTCATGGGCCGCAGCATCGAGGAAGCCCTGGAACGCGCCGGCAGCGCCGAGGGCCGCCGCTGGCGCTACTCCTTCGACATGCTGGGCGAGGCGGCGCGCACCGCCGCGGATGCGGCGCGCTATTTCGATGCCTACCAACATGCCATCGGTGCGGTCGGCCGTGCCTCGGCCGGGCGCGGGCCAGTGGAGGGGCCG
>CALGVL010000356.1 GCA_937930165.1 uncultured Acetobacteraceae bacterium | reverse complement strand
CAGGACGCTCACCTTGATCTCGCTGGTGGAGATGACCTGGATATTGATGTTCTTCTCAGCCAAGGCCCGGAACATGGTGTTGGCCACGCCCGCATGGCTGCGCATGCCGATGCCGACGACGCTGATCTTGGCCACGTTCGGGTCGGCCACCAGCGTCTCGTAGCCCAGCTCGGCCTGGGCCTGGCCCAGAAGGTCGCGGGCGCGGGCCAGATCCGCCTTGCCCACGGTGAAGGTCAGGTCAGTGGACCCGTCCGCGCCGATATTCTGCACGATCATGTCCACATTCACATTCCCCTTGGCCAGCGCCCCGAAGACGCTGGCGGCGACGCCGGGCCGGTCCGGCACGCGCCGGAGCGTCACCTTGGCCTCGTCGCGGGAATAGGCGATGCCGCTGACAACGGGCTGTTCCACGATCTCGTCCTCGTCCACCACCAGGGAGCCGGGCTTGTCCTCGAAGCTGGAGAGGACCTGCACCCGCACCCGCTGCTTCATCGCCAGCTCGACCGAGCGGGTCTGCAGGACCTTGGCCCCGACCGAGGCCAGTTCCAGCATCTCCTCATAGCTGATCCGCTCCAGCTTGCGGGCGCGGGGCACGATGCGGGGGTCGGTGGTATAGACCCCGTCCACATCGGTATAGATGTCGCAACGATCCGCCTGCACCGCCGCCGCCAGCGCCACCGCCGAAAGGTCGGAGCCGCCGCGGCCGAGGGTGGTCACGCGGTTGTCCGGGCCAATGCCCTGGAAGCCCGCCACCACCGGCACCTGGCCCATTTGCATGCGCCGGATGAGCTCGGCGCCCTCGATCGCCTCGACCCGCGCCTTGCCATGCGCGCCATCGGTGCGGACCGGGATCTGCCAGCCCTGCCAGGAGCGGGCATCCACCCCGATGGTCTGCAGGGCGATGGCGAGCAGACCGATCGTCACCTGCTCCCCGGTCGCGACCACGGTGTCGTATTCCCGCGCGTCATGCAGGGGCGAGAGATCCTGGCACCACTTGACCAATTGGTTGGTCACGCCGGCCATGGCGGAGACGACGACAGCGACTTCGTTCCCCGCCTCGACCTCCCGCTTCACGCGATTGGCGACATTGCGGATACGGTCGAGATCGGCGACGGATGTGCCGCCGAACTTCATCACGATACGGGCCATGCTGCGGCGCTTCGAGTCCGAAATGAGCGCCCCGCACGGTTGCGGGGACCGGGAGGGCGGCACAGATACCGGGGCGGCTCCCGCACTGCAACATCACGCGAGGGCCGGGAGAAGAAAGGATTGCACATGGGTCCGGCGGGTGACACGGCAATCGGGGCCGAAATTGCCAAATTCGACCGGCTGGCCTCCCGCTGGTGGGATCCCTCCGGCCCGATGGCGCCGCTGCACCGGATGAACCCGGCCCGGATGGGCTGGATCATCGCCCGGCTGGCTCGCCGCCATGGCCGCGACCCGGCGGCGCCGGATGCACTGGCCGGGCTGCGCATCCTGGACGTCGGCTGCGGCGCCGGGCTGGCCAGCGAGGCCCTGGCCCGGGCCGGCGCCAGCGTCACCGGCCTGGACGCGGCCGGGGAGGCCCTGGCCGCCGCCCGTGCCCATGCCGCCTCCGGGGGGCTCTCCATCACCTACCGGGAGGGGACGCCGGAAGCCCTGCTGGACTCAGGCGAGCTCCCCTTCGATGCCGTCCTGGCGCTGGAGGTAATCGAGCATGTCGCCGACCGCGCCATGTTCTGCCACTACCTGGCAGAACTGGTACGGCCAGGCGGGCAGGTCTTCCTCTCCACCCTGAACCGCACGCCGCGCGCCTTCCTGCTGGCCAAGCTCGGCGCCGAATATGTGCTGCGGCTGTTGCCGGTGGGCACGCATGACTGGCGGATGTTCGTCCGCCCGGCCGAACTCGGCGCCGAATTGCGCGCCGCCGGGCTGCGGGTGACCGATATCGCCGGGCTTTCGATGGACGTGCTGAGCGGCCGCTGGCGCATCAGCCGGGATGTCGGGGTGAATTACCTGGTCATGGCGGAGCGGGGCCGGTAGCGGTCCGCCGGGCACCGGCCGGCCTGGAATTTTGACACGGCGCAAGGCGCGCGATCCGGTCCGGTGTCATATGGCACCCATGCATTTTCCCGCTCCCGGACTCCTTGCCGGCAGGGCGGTCAGGGGAACATGGGCCAGGCAGAACTGGCTGGGCTGGACACTGGCCGCTGCGCTGGTGCTGCCAGCCCTGCTCTTCGCTGCCATCGCCTGGTACGACCACGACCGCGTTCTGGCGGAAGCGATGGCCGAGGCACAGCGCACCACCGCCACCCTGCGCGAGCATGCGCTGAAGGTTCTGGAAACCCATGAACTGCTGATCCGGCAGGTGGATCGCCGTGTCCGCGGCCTGGACTGGGAAGCAATCCGCGCCTCCTCCCTCGAACAGGAATTGAGAGAGATCCACGAAAACCACCCGCAGATCGCCGAGATCGGACTGGCCGACGCCGAGGGCTGGCTGCGCATCAGCAGCGTGCCCGTGCCGTCGGCAGGGGTATCAGTTTCGCACCGCAGCTATTGGGCCGCGCAGCGGAAGCAGGATGCCGGCACCTATATCAGCCGCCCCTTCCTTCCCATCGGCGGCAGTGTGCCGGGTTTCGGCCTCAGCCGGCGCCGCACCACGCCGAACGGCGATTTCGACGGCACCATCCAAATCGTCGTCTCGATCCCCTACTTCACCCGGTTCTGGAGGGAAACCGCCCCCGAGCCCGAAACCACCGTACTCCTGTTCCGGGCGGATGGCGAGTTGCTGAGCCGGATTCCCCCGACCGGGATGACGCAGTTCGCGCCCAGCGGCAGGCTGATGCAGGCCATCGCCGCCATGCCGGATGGAGCCTATCGCAGCCCGTCCGAGGTGGATGGGATCGATCGCATCATCGCCAACAGCCGGCTGGGCCAGTACCCCCTCTACATCGCCTATGGGCGCCCGGTGGACACAATTCTGGACCCCTGGCGCATGCGCATGTTCGGCTTCGGCGCGCTTTTCGCGGCGACGGCCCTGGCCTTGCTGCTGGCCATCCTGATGGCCGTTCGGCAGGCCGAGGGGCGGGAGCGGGAGGCCGCGCGCCGATCGGCCGCCGAAGCCGGCGCGCTGGAGGCGCAGAAGCTGGAGACCCTCGGGCATCTCGCCTGCAGCATGACGCATGACTTCAACAATGCGCTGCAGGTGGTGATCGGGAACCTGAAGCTACTGCAGAAACGGGCGCAGATGGAGGATCCGACGCTGGCCCGACGGATCCAGGCGGCTTTGCAGGGCGCCGAAATGGGCCGGCACCTGACCGGGCGGCTCCTTAACTATGCCCGGCAGCACCCCTCCGGCGACACGTCCACCCCCTTCGACCTCCATCTCTGTATCCGTGAGGCCGAACCGCTGCTGCGCCAAGCCGTGGGCGCCCGGGTCAAGCTCCTGCTCGATCTGGCGCCGGATGCCGGGAAGATCCTGGGTGATCGCGGCGAATGCCAGGTGGCGCTGCTCAACCTAGTCATCAACGCGCGGGACGCGATGCCGGAGGGCGGGATCGTCACGATCCGCACTGCCCGGCTCTCCCTGCCGGATGCGGAAAGCCTGACCGTGACCGTGGCGGATACCGGCACCGGCATGCCACCCGAGATCGCCTCGCACGCCTTCGATGCCTTCTTCACCACCAAGGAACCCGGCCGGGGCACCGGCCTCGGCCTGGCCCAGGTCTGGAGCTTCGCGCAACAGGCCGGCGGTACCGCCCGGATCCGCAGCGAACTGGGCCGGGGGACGGCGGTGACCATGACCCTGCCCTGCGCCGATGCAGCGGCACGTCAAGCACCCCGCCAGCTGACGGACCCGCAAAGCTTCAGCGAAGCGCCTCCATAGGCCCCTGGCGCGATCTGGCGCCCCGGAGGCGGGACCCCTCACCCATCCGCCCGCGGCACCCAGGGGATGCGGGCGATTTCGATTCCTTCCTCTCTCAGCGCCTCGGCCTCGGCATCGCTGGCCTCGCCATAGATGCCGCGGCGGTCGCTCTCGCCGCGGTGCATCTTGCGCGCCTCCTCGGCGAAGTCCTTGCCGACATAGTCGCAATTCTTCTCCACCTCGGCCCGCATGCGCTGCAGCAGCGCGATCAACTGGGCAGGCATCGGGCCGGTGGCGGCCTGGCTGGCCGGTGCGGGAAGCTGCGCAGGAGGGGCAGGCGGCAGGTCCCTGGTCCGGGTCCGGCCCTTCTTCGGAATGGCCGGCGCCATGAGCTGCTTCGTCACCTCCGTGCTGCCGCAGACCGGGCATTGCACGAAGCCGGCCTTCGCCTGCTTCTCGAAAGCGGCGCTGTCCTTGAACCAGCTATCGAATTCATGGCCTGCGCTGCAGCGCAGATCGTAATGGATCATTCCCCTCTTCCCCGGCCCCGCGAATAAGCCGGGGCCCGATTCAGGAGACAGGTTGGCACTCTCCGCTCAGGAGTGCCAGCCCTCTCCGTCTCACTAGGCGGCCAGCAGGGCGTCCAGCTTCCCTGCCCGCTCCAGCGCTGCCAGATCGTCCGAGCCGCCGATCGCCTGCCCGTTGATGAAGATCTGTGGGACGGTGGTTCGCCCGCCCGACCGCTCGATCGCGTCCCGCCGGGCCTGGGAGCCATGCGGCGCGTCAAATTCCTCGAACTCCACCCCCTTGCGGGAGAGCAACGCCTTGGCGCGCGCGCAATAGGGGCAGAAGGGGGTGGTGTAGATTTCGACCTTGGCCATGCAATGAAGCTTGGATGTCCCCCGCTCCGGGTCAAGCCGCCCGCCATGCGTCCACAGCAGGTCAGCGCGCCCCCTCTAGCCGGGGGTCGGGCACCCGCGCGGCCGCCAGCACCTCCACTGCGGCGGCGCCGGCCTCCAGCAGCAGCCGGGCGCAGGCATTGGCGGTGGCGCCGGAGGTCATCACGTCATCCACCAGCAGCACCCGACGCCCCGCGATGCGCGCCGCTCCCTGGCGGGAAAGGGCGAAGGCGCCCTCCAGCACCGCCGCCCGCTCCGCGGCGCCGCGGTCGCCGAGGGGCGGGGTCCGCCGGAGGCGGCGCAGCAGGTCGGGGATGTGCGGCTTCCCTGCCATCCGGGCCAGCCGCGCCGAGAGCAGTGCCGCCTGGTTGTAGCGCCGCGCCAGCAGCCGCCGCCAATGCAGCGGCACCGGGGCCAGCAGATCGGCCCGCGCCAGCAGCGCCGCCCCGGCCCGCGCCATGTGCCGGGCCAGGGGGGACGCCAATTCGGTCCGGTCGGCATGCTTGAAGGGCAGGATCAGCCGCTGCGAGGCTGCATCATAGCGCAGCGCCGCCCGCGCCGTAGCGAAGGCCGGGGGGCATTCGGCGCAGGCGGGGCAAAGGCCACCGCCCTCCCCCACCCCTGCATGCGGGAAGGGCACGCCGCAGCGGGCACAGCAGGGCTCGGTGACGAAGGACAGGCCGGCGAAGCAGGCAGCGCAGAGCGAGCCCTGCCGGTCCACCGCCGCCTCGCAGGTCAGGCAATGCGGCGGCAGCAGCGCATCCAGCGCGGCGCCCCCGAGGCGGAGGACGCCGCCTCTCAGTCGGCGCAGCCCGTCAGACCATCCCGAAGCGGGCGTCGCCATCCCGCGCCACCTCATGCACCAGGTCGATCTCCCAGGAGAGGTATTCGCGCATGGCCTCCTCCACCCCGTCATTGCGGTCATAGGGGCGGAGATAGACGTCGATGCAGTCCGCATCCTCCGGATTGCGGCGATCCGAGGCGAGCGGCAGCCCTGCCGCCTTCCAGCCCGCGATGCCGCCGGCCAGCATCCTCACCGGGGCGCCGACCAGCTTCTGCAATTCCGGCACGGCGAGCCGCGCCACCGCCTCCTCCGGCGCCGCCACGACCACCGGGCGATCCCCCGCCAACCGGGGCGCCAGCCTCGCCAGCCGCGTCCGCACGCCCCAGAGCGCGCCGGGGATATGCCCCTCCCGGAAATCGAGGGAGCGCGAGAGCTGCACCACCTGCGCGCGCCCATCGGCCAGCAGCGCCGAGAGGTCCTGCGGCGTGACGGTTTCCGGCCTGATCGCTTCGGCCTCCGGACAGTCCGGCTGCCAAGCGTCTTCCTCCAGCCTGCCGGTCAGGCCGTCGGTCAGGACATGGACCTCCCAGCCGCCGAGCTGCCGCAGCCAGCCGCCGGTCATGCGGGCGCGGACGCCGGTATCATCCACCAGCACGATCCGGGCGCCGCGCACCGCGACCCATTGATCGGTCGCCTGCACCAATTGCCCGCCCGGCGCGCTGCGGCTGCCGGGCAGATGCCCCGCCGCATATTCCGCCGGATCCCGCACATCCAGCAGATAGGTCGTGCGCGAGGCATCGCCGAGCAGCGCCGGAAGCTCCGCGCGGGTGACGGTCCTGACGCCCCACTTCTCCGCGAAGCCCTTCGCGCGTTCCAGCGCCACGGGCAGGCTTTGCGGCGTGCCGCGCGGATAGCTGGCGGTCTTGCCGCGGTCGCAGGCGAAGCCGGCCAGCTCCCAGCCCATGGTGCCGTTGCGCAGCGCCACCACCCGGTTCGGCACGCCGGCGCTGCGCAGCGATTCGGCGCCCATGATGGAGCGGGTGCGCCCGGCGCAATTCACGACGATGGTGGTCTCCGGCCGCGGCGCGATCTCGCCGATGCGGTAGACCAGCTCGCCCCCCGGCACGTCGATGGCGCCGGGGATGGACATGCGGTGGAACTCCTCCATCGGCCGGCTGTCGAGGATCACCATGTCCGCGCCGGTCTCCATCATGGCGCGCAGCTCAACCGGATCGACGGAGGGCGTCTGATAGTGATGCTCGACCCACTCGCCGAAGGCTTTCGAGGGCACGTTGACGCCGGAGAACAGCACATACCCCGCCGCCTCCCAGGCCCGCGTGCCGCCCGCCAGCACGGAGACATCCGCGCAGCCGATGCCTTTCAGGTAAGCCGCCAGCCTTTCCGCCAGCCCGCCCTCCCCGCCATCCACGCAGCAGATGCGCACGGACTTGCGCGGCAGGATGGCACGCGCCCGCAACTCGGCACGCGACAGAGCACAGGGATTGGCCCAGAACAGGTGGGACTTGCCGAACTCGCCATCCTCCCGCGCATCGAGGATGGCCAGTTCCTGCCCGTCATTGATCCAGCGCTTCAGGGTCGGCGCGTCAATGGTCCGCATCGGTCCCGGACTCAGCCCTGAGCCTGCACGGTCGGCTTCATGAAATTCCTGTTGTAGGGGATGATCTGGCCGCTCTCCGGGTCATAGGCCTTGCGGTCGTCCAGCTTCTCCAGCGCCAGCCCGTACATGTGCAGGTGCCGCGTCGGGCGGTCGCCGGTAGTGTGGATGGAGTGGATGTCGGTCGGCATCAGGCAGATGCCGCGGCCCGGCTCCACCATGATCTCCTCGCGCAGCCGGATCCGGCAGCGTTCGGGGTCGGAGCCGTCGTCCAGCCGCTCATAGACCCTGTTCAGCTCCTGCCCGTCCACGGCGACGACGACGGCCCAGGTGGTGTGGTCATGCGGCCGCGTCTCGTTCCCCGGATTCAGCGCGTTCATGTAGAGCGCGAATCGGTTGTCCGGATCCTCCTGCAGGAGGTAGCGGCGGCTGCCCTTCTCGCCATTCGGCGGCGGCGGGAATTCGGCGGAGGGGAAGAGATGCTCCTGCGCCGCCAGCGCCATGAGCTCCGCCTTGATGGCTTCGAGCGCCGGGCGGGTCACGCCCTGGCTTGCCTCGATGGCCCGGATCCGGTCGATGGTGGAAGCGACGGCGGCAGCACGGGCGGCCTTGATCTCGTTGGCGTTCATGGCGGCTCCTCCTCTGCCGGGAGCCTAGGCGGGCCGGGCCGGGGCGTCGAGGGGAAGCGGGCGGGCAGTCAGCGCATGCAGCGCAGGAAGACCGTGGAGGGGTGGGCGATATCCCCCACCTCGGCATTGCTGCGCGGCGGGCCGACGGTGGCGGCGAGCCGCGGCTGCACGCCGTTGCGACGGAGGAAGTCGATCGCCTCGGCGCCCTTCACCGCGAAATTCACGTTCTGCGGGATGTCGCCGGTGGTCTGCGCGATGCGCTGGGCATTCAGCTTGGACACCACCACGCCCACCACATGCCCGCCCTGGTCCAGCAGCGGCCCGCCGGAATTGCCCGGCTGCACCGGCGCGCTGATCTGGAATTGCGTCTGGTTGTCGCGCAGCCCGGCCAGGGCCGAGATCTCGCCCGTGGTCAGGGTCGGGCCGGAGGAGAGCAGCCCCGCCAGGGGAAAGCCATAGGTCACGACCCCCTCCCCCCGCCGCGGCTCCGGTCCGCTGCGGAAGGTCAGCGCCGGCCCAGGATCGCCGCCCCGCACCGTCAACAGGGCGAGGTCGCGCTCCCGGTCCGTGGCCGCGACGGTCGCGGTCAGCTCAGTGCCCGCGGCGGTCCGCACGCGCATGGAGGCGCAGCCCTCGGCGACATGGTGGTTGGTCAGCACCCGCCCTGGCGCGACGACGAAGCCGGTGCCGGAGGCCACTGCACGGCGGCCCCGGGGGGCGGGAGAGCCGCCATCCGGCGGCAGGGGCGGCGGCTTGCCGACGGGCCCGGCCGTCGGGCCCGGCGGCGGCGCCCAGCCAGGCGACACGGGCTTGCCTGGCAGCAGCCCCTGCCCCGGATCCGGCGCCCCGAGCGGCGGCGGCTTGGGCTGAGCCAGCGCCACCCCGGCCGAGATGCAGCAGGCGGCGATCAGCAGCGGGAGCGGGTGGTAACGCATTTGTGGCATCGCCGATGGGAACCGTCGCGGCCGGCCGCGACCTGCGACACCATCCTACAACAATCCCTCGCGCCGGAGCGAGACCTGGCGGCCCTTGCCGATGATCAGGTGGTCATGCAGCACGATGCCGAAGATGGCTGCCGCTGCCTTGATCTCCGCCGTCATCTCGACATCGGCGCGGGAGGGGGTGGGATCGCCGCTCGGGTGGTTGTGCACCAGGATCAGGGCAGTGGCCTGCAGCTCCAACGCCCGCTTCACCACCTCCCGCGGATAGACCGGCGTGTGGTTCACCGTGCCGCGCGCCTGCGCCTCATCCGCGATCAGCCGGTTGCGGGTGTCCAGGTAGAGCACGCGCACATGCTCCACCGGCTCCCGCGCCAGGCTGGCGGTGAGATAGGCGGTCAGCTTGTCCCAGGAGTTCAGCAGCTCCCGCTCCCGCAGCTCCGACCTCGCCAGCCGCAGCGCCGCCGCCTGCACGGTCTTCAGCGCGGCGGCCCCAGCCTCGCCCAGCCCCTCCACCTGCCGCAATTCGTGCGGCGGCGCGGCGATGGCATCGGCGAAGCCGCCGAAGCGGCGCAGCAGATCGCGGGCGACCGGCTTGGTGTCCCGCCGCGGCAGGGCGAGGAACAGCACCATCTCCAGCAATTCGTGGTCCAGCAGCGCATCGGGCCCCGCTTCCAGCAGCTTCCGCCGCATCCGGGACCGGTGCCCGAGATGGCCGGGGGGCGCGGCCTCCGGCGGCTCCGCTACGGCTGCAGGGACCGGGCCCGGCGGTTTCCGGCCAGCGCCCGCGCGACTCCTGCCACGCGCCGGCTCCACGGCCAGACCCAGGCTGAACAGGCCGGCATCCGACAGGCCCTTCTGGCCCCTGCCTTGATGCATGGCGCCCTCCGGAACGACACCATTCCAGATCATGCACGAAGCGGTGGCAAAACCAAGCCCCACCGATCGGGCCGCATGCATCCGGAGGGGCGGTTGCGCCCTGCCGGGCTCAGAGCTTGTAGGGCGGGTGGTGCAGCCCGGCGGGGGAGAGGGTGAAGATCTCCGCCCCCGTCTCGGTCACCCCGATCATATGCTCGAACTGGGCGGAGAGGCTGCGGTCGCGGGTCACCGCGGTCCAGCCGTCGTCCAGGATCTTCACCTCCGGCCGGCCGGCATTCACCATCGGCTCGATGGTGAAGAACATGCCGGGCTTCAGTACCGGCCCCTCGCCGGGACGGCCGAAATGCAGCACGTTCGGCGGCTCGTGGAAGCGGCGGCCGATGCCGTGGCCACAGAAGTCCCGCACCACGGAGAAGCGGTTGCGCTCCACGAAGACCTGGATGGCATGGCCGATATCGCCCAGCGTTGCGCCCGGCTTCACCACCGAGATGCCGCGCATCAGCGATTCGTAGGTCACCTCCATCAGCAGCCGCGCCTTGGTGGAGGGCGTGCCCGCCACATACATGCGGCTGCTGTCGCCATGCCAGCCATCGAGGATGACGGTGACGTCGATATTGAGGATGTCGCCGTCCATCAGCACCCGTTCCCCAGGGATGCCGTGGCAGACCACATGGTTGATCGAGATGCAGACCGACTTCGGATAGCCCCGGTAGCCGAGCGGCGCCGGGATCGCACCGGCCGCGACAATGAATTCGTGGCAGAGGCGGTCCAGCTCCGCAGTCGTCACGCCCGGGCGGACATGCGGGGTGATCATGTCCAGGGTCTCGGCCGCCAAGCGCCCAGCCTTGCGCATGCCGGCGAAATCCTCCGGGCGGTGAATGGTGATGCGGCGTGCGTCGCCGCCCTGCTGCTCCATGGTCTTCGGCTGTCCTGGCATTCGGCGGTATCTGCAAGATGCGCGTCGCCCCGCCCCGGCGCAAGGACCGGACCCGTCGCGGCCGCGTGAACCCAGGAATGCCGGGCCGGCATGGCCGGACCTGCAGGCTGCCGGCCGGATGGCCGCCGGCTACCGCCCCGCCTTCTCCCCGGCGCTCCGCTCCTGCGTCCCCAGGGCATCGGCCAGCCGCGTGGTCGCGCTGCCGGGCCGGGCCGGCCTGGACTGGCTCTCATGCGGCGCCCAGCCGGTCATCACCAGCAGGCGCAGGGTGGCCGGAATCGTCCCTTCCACCTCCGGCAGCCGGCTCGCGGCCAGCGGCAGCAGGGCACGGGGCGGAATGCGCGGGTCGCGCGCCAGCACCGCATTCGTCTCGCCGGCTGCGCGCAGGTCCCGCAGCAGGGCCATCGGCGTCCGGTAGGCGACCGGCAGCCTCTCGGCATCCGCGACCGGCAGGGCGAAGCCGGCCCGTTGCAGCAGCCCGGCCAGGTCGCGCAGCTCCGGGAAGGGCGAGATGCGCGGGGAGAGGCCGCCGCGCAGCTCGCTTTCCGCCACCGCCAGCGCCTCCCGCAATTCCTGCAGGGTGCCGAGGCCGGGCAAGGAGGCCAGGAACAGCCCGTCCGGCCGCAGCACCCGCCGGATCTGCACCAGCGCGCCGGGCAGGTCGTTGACCCAGTGCAGCGACAGGCTGGCCACCACCAGGTCGAAGCTCTCCGGGGCGAAGGGCAGCCATTCCTCATCCCCTGCCAGCACCCTGCCCCCTGCCGCATCGCGGCTCAGCGCGGCCATGCGCGGCGAGAGGTCCATGGAGACAACGAAGGGGATGCCGCGCCGGGCCAGCATCGGCGCCACCACCCCCCGGCCGCCGATGTCGAGCGCGCGGGTGAAGCGGCGGGTGATGTCGTCCAGCCGGTCGAGCAGGCGGTCGGCCGCCGCCTCCAGCACCGGCGCCACCTGCCCCACCGTGGCGGCGGCGCGATCGCGGCGGAGCCGGACCAGATGCCGGTCGAAGACCCGCATCGGGTCGGCGCCCGACGGGGTGGAGGCCGCGGGGGCCCGGCGCGGCGCGTCCGGTGTCGCAGGATCGCGTGTCATGCGCCGCAGTTGGGGCGGCGGGGGTCGGATGTCACGGGCGGCGCAGCGCGGCGGCGATCGCGGCGGCGAAGGCGCGCGGATCGGCGGGCGGCGGCTCGCTCAGCGGCATGCCCAGGCGCAGCCTGACCAGGTTGCCGCGGAGCCCGCCGACGCAGAGCAGGCCCCGCACGCGCTCCCGCCCGTAGCGCCCCTCGGTCTCGGCGCAGCGCATCGCCGGCGCGGCTTCCGGCAGCAGGAACCGGGCACTTTCCCGCAGGCGCCGCTGCGGTTCCGGCCGCAGCGCATCCCGCAGAAGGTCGTCGAAGGCAGCGGCCGCGGCGGGGGAGTCCGGCCCATCCGGCACCGGGCCGCCGGCCGGGGCACGAATCTGCACCGTGGCGGCAGCGGCGGGCAGGCCGCGCGTGGCATAGGCGGCTTCCTGCCCCGGTTCGCCGCGCGTCAGGGGAAGGATCTGGCCGCGCTCGAAGCCGGCCGCGTCCTCCGGCAGCCGGGCCGCCAATTCCGCGGGCGGCAGGGGCCCGGATGCCACGCCGCCTTGGGGCGCGCCACCTTGCATAGATTCGCAGCCCGTCAGAAGTAGCGCCGGCAGGGCCAGCGCAGCGGTCAGCCGGGCCGCAGCACGCATGGCGGCAGCGCCTGTCAGCCCTGCTGCGCCACGATAGCCGGCACGGCCGGCGCGGCCTGCACCAGCGCCGGGCGCTGCTGCAGGGCGGCATGGGCCTCGCCGCCCAGCAGGCCGAGGCGGTGCGAATCCTCCCAGACCATCTTCAGGCCGATCCAGACGATCAGCAGGACGCCGAGATAGGCGATCCAGCGATAGCGCTCGAGCAGCCTGGAGATCAGCGTCGCGGCGACGCCCATCAGCAGGATGGAGATGGCCAGGCCGATGATCAGCATCTCCAGGTTGCCATGCGCCGCGCCGGCCACGGCCAGGACGTTGTCGAGGCTCATGGAGACGTCGGCCACGACGATCTGCCAAAGCGCGGTCATCAGCGTCTTCTGCTCCACCTCCTCGCGCCGGCCTTCATCCTCGGCCCTGTCCTGGGAACGCAGCTCCCGGAAGAAGGACCAGGCGATCCAGAGGAGCAACAGGCCGCCGAACAGCAGCAGGCCGGGGATCGCCAGCAGCTTCACCGCGACAATGCTCAGGACAATGCGGAGCACCACCGCCATCACCATGCCGAACATGATGGCCTTGGAACGCTGGTGCGCGGGCAGCCCGGCGGCGGCGAGGGCGATCAGCACCGCATTGTCGCCCGAGAGGACGAGATTGACCCCGAGGATCTCCGCCAGGGTGAACCAGTTCCAGTTGTCGACGAGCGCCGACCAATCCATGACGCGAAGGCTCCGGCCTTGGAGGGGGTTGTGGGATTGATGGCCGGATACCCGGCGCGGCGCACCCTAGGGGAGCATTACAGAGCTGTGAAGTGCCCTTCCCCATCTGGAGGCCTGTCCCTCGCGAACCGTTTCGGCGCAGCGCGCATCTGACTCCTGGCGGATCAATGGCTTCCCGGTCCGGTGGCGCCGGCGGGCAGGCCCGTCCGAGGCAAATTTTCGGCAATCTTTCCGTAACCTGCCGGCGGCGGAATCCACCCGCCCTTGCCAAGCACGGGCTCCGTGGGCGACACCCCCGCCGTCCCCGATACCCCGCGGCTGTCCGGCCCGCCGGCGCCGCCCGCAGAAAGCCAGAGGCCCGGCATGGTCCCCCGCTATACCCGCCCGCAGATGGCCGCGATCTGGTCGCCGGAGGAGCGCTACCGGATCTGGTTCGAGATCGAGGCCCTGGCCGCCGAGGCCATGGCCCGGATCGGCGTGATCCCGGAGGAGGCCGCCCGCGCCATCCGCGAGAAGGGCGGCCCCCGCGCCGCCGGCATCACCGCCGCCGACGTGGAGCGGATCGACGAGATCGAGCGCGTCACCCGTCATGACGTCATCGCCTTCCTGACCTGGCTGGGCGAGGGAATCGGGCCCGAGGCCCGCTTCATGCACCAGGGCATGACCAGCTCCGACGTGCTGGACACCTGCCTGGCCGTGCAGATGACCCGCGCCGCCGACCTGCTGATCGCCGATCTGGACGCGCTGCTGGCGGCGCTGAAGGCGCGGGCGATGGAGCACAAATTCACCCCCACCATCGGCCGCAGCCACGGCATCCATGCCGAGCCGAGCACCTTCGGCCTGAAGCTGGCTGGGCATTACGCCGAGTTCCGCCGCAACCGCGCCCGGCTGGTGGCGGCGCGGGCGGAGATCGCCACCTGCGCCATCAGCGGCCCGGTCGGCACCTTCGCCTCGGTGGACCCACGGGTGGAGGCTTACGTCGCCGAGAAGCTGGGCCTGAAGGTGGAGCCGGTCTCCACCCAGGTGATTCCGCGCGACCGCCACGCCGCCTTCTTCGCCGCCCTGGCCATCACCGCTTCCGGCATTGAACGCCTGGCGATCGAGGTGCGGCACCTGCAGCGCAGCGAAGTGCGGGAGGCCGAGGAGTTCTTCCATCCCGGCCAGAAGGGCTCCTCCTCCATGCCGCACAAGCGGAACCCGGTGTTGTCGGAGAACCTGACCGGCCTGGCCCGGCTGGTCCGCGGCTATCTCACCCCTGCGCTGGAGAATGTGGCGCTGTGGCATGAGCGGGACATCAGCCATTCCAGCGTGGAGCGGGTGATCGCGCCGGATGCCACCATCGCCCTGGACTTCGCCCTCTCCCGCCTGACCGGCATGATGGAGAAGCTGACCGTCTATCCGGAACGGATGCGGGCCAATCTGGAAAGCCTCGGCGGCGTGGTCCACAGCCAGAAGGTGCTGCTGGCCCTGACCCAGGCGGGGATGAGCCGGGAGGACGCCTATGCCGCCGTCCAGCGCGCCGCCATGGCTACCTGGACCGCGCTCGGCACGCCAGAGGGGCGAAGCTTCCGGGAGAACCTGCTGGCCGATCCCACCGTCCGGGCGAAGATGGACCCGGCGGCGCTGGATGCCACCATGGACCCGCAGCGTGACTTCACGCATGTGGAAACGATCTTCTCCCGCGTCTTCGCGGAAGGGTGAGGTGCGCTGCCCCGGCTTCGCCGCCGGGGTGCCCCGATTCCGCCCCAGGCCCCGCCTATATGCAGGGCAGAGCAAGGAGGCCGGGAGATTATGCGCATCCTTCGGAACCTGCTGCTGGCCGGCGCGGTCGGCGTGACCGGGCTGACCCTGACCCCCGCGACGGGCCATGCCGATCCTCATTGGCGCGGCGGCGGCTGGCACCACCGCCACCATCATCACCATCGCCATCATCGCCATTGGGGCCATCATCACTGGCGGCCGCGTGTGGTCCACGTCCCACCGCCGGTCTATTTCGCTCCGCGGCCGTATTATTACGCGCCGCCGGCCTATTACGTCCCGCCGCCCTATTACGTGCGGCCGGGCGTGACCTTCGGCATCACCTTCCGCTGACGGGGGCGGGCGACAGCGCCTTGCAGCGCTCCCTCGGCCGGGCAAGTCTTGCCGCGTGTGCACCGTCATCCTGCTGCGCCGGCCCGGACATGCCTGGCCTACCCTGATCGCTGCCAACCGCGATGAGCGCCTCGACCGCCCTTGGGACCCGCCCGCTGCCTGGTGGCCGGACCGGCCGGGCATCGTCGGCGGCCGGGACCGCTCCGCCGGCGGCACCTGGATGGCGGCGAATCCGGCCGGGGTCATTGCTGCGGTCCTGAACCGGCCGGGCAGCCTGGGCCCTGCCCCAGGCAAACGCTCCCGCGGCGAATTGCCGCTGCTGGCGCTGGAGCACGACTCCGCTGCCGCTGCTGCCGCCGCCATTGCCGCCCTGCCGGCGGGCGACTGGCGCCCCTTCAACCTGATCCTGGCCGACCGGCGGGAGGGCTTCTTCCTGCGCGGGACCGGCGCCGGCCGCCCGGAGGCCGAGGCGCTTCCCGCCGGGCTCAGCATGGTCACGGCGCATGACCCGAACGACCTGTCCAGCCCCCGCACCGCCCGCCATCTGCCCCGCTTCCGTGCCGCCCCACCCCCCTGCCCTGGCCGGGAGGATTGGACCGCCTGGGAGGCGTTGCTGGCGGATGACAGCTATGCGCTGAGCCCGGCGGAAGCGCTCCGCGTGCCGCCCATTGGCGGGTTCGGCACGGTTTCGTCGAGTCTCCTGGCGCTGGGTGCGGATGGCGGGATTCTCTGGCGATTCGCCGCCGGCCCGGCCGGCGCGGCGCCCTTCGAGCCCGTGCCGATCGCCGGGGCGGCCCCCTGACCCGGCAGCGCCGGGGCATTGTCGGCCCGGAAAGCCGCGGGGTCGCAGGGCTGTGACCCTTCATCACCTTCCTTTTTCGGGACGCGCCCTGCGACATGCTGCACCGTTCCCGGGTAGTGCAATGAGGTATCGGGACATCTCGGGGGCGATGCGGGTATTCCATCTGCAACCGACCGAGGACGGGCTCGATGACCCCGCCTGGGCGGTAAGCTGGTATCGAGGGCCGTGCCATGTTCGCGCCAACAGCCCGGAAGCGGCCCGGCGCTTCGCGAATGGCGCCTTCACCATCGCGATCTGCCCTGGCGGCGCCCCTGCCGGCTGCGGCGGCCTGCCCTGGTCGCAGCCGCGGCTGGTCACGGTGCGGGAACTGTCCGGGATTCCAGTCGAGTCCCTCGGCCCGCCCGGCTCGGTCGTGACCACCGCTCCGCCGCCCCCCATCGCCGCTGCGGCAGCCGATCCCGGCCTGCCGTGGCCCTGGCCTGCACTCGACCCGGTTGGGCCGTAAGCCGGCAGCCGGGCGGAAGCCAGGCCCAAGGCCGGAACGGGCCGGGGGTTATCGTGACGGCATGGCCGCGGCCCGGCCCGTGGCGGCGCGGCCCACCCCTTGCTATACCCCCGTTCGCCGGGCCCTGAGGCCCGCTTTGCGCCGGCCGGCCCCCTCGGTGCTTCCCGGGCCCCGGCGGAGAGAAGGAATTCCCAGACCATGGCGCGACGCCGTCAGCTCTACGAGGGCAAGGCCAAGATCCTCTTCGAGGGCCCCGAGCCCGGCACGCTGGTGCAATACTTCAAGGACGATGCCACTGCCTTCAATGCCCAGAAGAAGGGCACCATCACTGGCAAGGGCGTGCTGAACAACCGCATCAGCGAGTACCTGATGACGCGGCTGATGGAGATCGGCATTCCCACGCACTTCATCCGCCGGCTGAATATGCGCGAGCAACTGATCCGCGAGGTGGAGATCATCCCGCTGGAGGTCGTGGTGCGCAATGTCGCCGCGGGCAGCCTCTCCACCCGGCTCGGCATCCAGGAAGGCACGCGCCTGCCGCGCTCGATCATCGAGTACTACTACAAGAACGATGCACTGGGCGATCCTCTGGTCTGCGAGGAGCACATCACCGCCTTCGGCTGGGCCAGCACCCAGGACCTGGACGACATCGTCGCGCTGACGCTCCGGGTGAACGATTTCCTCACCGGCCTGTTGCTCGGCGTCGGCATCACCCTGGTGGACTTCAAGCTGGAATTCGGCCGCCTCTACGACAATGAGGAGATGCGGATCGTTCTGGCCGACGAGATCAGCCCGGACAATTGCCGCCTCTGGGATGCCAAGACCGGCGAGAAGATGGACAAGGACCGCTTCCGCCGCGACCTCGGCAAGGTGGAGGAAGGCTATCAGGAAGTGGCCCGCCGCCTCGGCATCCTGCCCGAGGCCGGGGTGCGCGACCTGAAGGGCCCGGAGCTGATGCAATGATCCGCGGCACGGTGGAGGCCGTGGTCGTGCTCTGCGCCGTCATCGGCTTCTACGCGCTGATGTCGGTCCTGGGCCTCTTTCCCCAGGAGACCGCGCCACTGCTGCTGGCGGTG
>CALGVL010000355.1 GCA_937930165.1 uncultured Acetobacteraceae bacterium | reverse complement strand
GGCGATCACCCGCGGCATGGCCGACCAGGCGCGCACCATCCGCATCCCGGTTCACATGATCGAGACGATCAACAAGCTGGTCCGCACATCGCGGCAGATGCTGCACGAGATCGGGCGGGAGCCGACGCCGGAGGAACTGGCCGAGAAGCTCGGCATGCCGCTGGAGAAGGTGCGCAAGGTCCTGAAGATCGCCAAGGAGCCGATCAGCCTGGAGACGCCGATCGGCGACGAGGAGGACAGCCATCTCGGCGACTTCATCGAGGACAAGAACGCGATCATCCCGCTGGACGCCGCCATCCAGTCCAATTTGCGCGAAGCCACCACCCGCGTGCTCTCCTCCCTCACGCCGCGCGAGGAACGGGTGCTGCGCATGCGCTTCGGCATCGGCATGAACACCGACCACACACTGGAGGAGGTCGGCCAGCAGTTCAACGTAACCCGGGAGCGCATCCGCCAGATCGAGGCGAAGGCGCTGCGCAAGCTGAAGCACCCCTCGCGGTCGCGGAAGCTGCGCAGCTTCCTCGACAACTGACGGGATGAGTGTCGCGCAGAAGCGCGCGGGATGAGTGTCGTGCGGGAGCACGTAGGATGAGCATCGTGCGGGAGGGCGCGGCATGAATATCGTGGCGGAACCGGTGATTCCGGTCGCCGTCGATGTGACTTTCCTGCGCATGGATCGTCCGCCGGCGGATCCGGCGCCGCCGCTGCCTCCGGGGGCGCGGGTGACGCGCGCGGCGCGCTGCACCACGGGCTTCTACCGCTACCTCTACGACACGGTCGGGCACGACTATGTCTGGTGGCTGCGGCGGACGCTGAGCACGGCGGAACTGGCCAGCATCCTCGCCGATCCCGGCATCCTGGTGCATGTGCTCTACCAGGATGGCGAGCCGGCCGGCTTCTACGAGCTGGACCGGCGGAACTGGCCGGTGGTGAACCTCGCCTATTTCGGCCTGATGCCGCATGCGGTGGGACATGGCATGGGCCGTGCCTTCCTTCGCCATGCGGTGGATGCCGTCTGGCTATCCGGCGCCCGCGCCATGACGGTGAACACCTGCACCGCCGACCATCCGCGGGCGCTGCCGAACTACATCGCCGTGGGCTTCCGCAAGCTGCGCACCGTGCGCGAGATCTGGCGCGTGCCGACCCGACTTGGCCTGCCGATCCCGGATCGGCTGCGGGTGGACTGACATACCGCCTTGGCCTTCCCGGGCATCCCATTTCCGCGGTTCGCCGCGGAAGGTGGTTGCATCCTTGCCCTGAAGGCCCATATGATTGGGCGTCAACCCGTCTGGTTCGGCCTGTCCCGTCAGCTCGCCATCGAGCGCCGAGCCTGGTTTCCGTCCCACATAGGCAGATTGGCCCGTCCTGCATGTCGCTGGGCGGAACTCCGGTATGATGGGATATCCATAATGGCCACCGGTACCGTGAAGTGGTTCAACGCAACCAAGGGCTATGGCTTCATTCAGCCCGAGGATGGCTCTTCCGACGTCTTCGTCCACATCTCCGACGTGCAGCGCTCTGGGCTTGCCGGGCTGAAGGACGGTCAGAGGATCAGCTTCGACATCCAGCGCGGTCAGCAGGGCAAGCTTTCCGCCTGCAACCTGCAGTCCGACTGAACCGAGCCCGCTCGGCCCGCACCGGGCGATGCAGGTGTCATTCCGGCGGGGCAGCCCGGCTGCCCCGCCGACCCTGGGTCAGAGCGTCGAGTTCGTGCCCCTGAGCTTCGATGGCCATGTGCCGCGCAGTGCCTACACGGTGGTGCGGCAATACGGGCATGAGCGCGTCGTGCTGGAAAGCCAGCTCCGCAGCTATCCCTCGCCCCCGCCGCTGAGGCTGGGTGCGGCCGCCATGCAGCGGCTCCTCCCCAACGCAACCCCGAACCCGACGAGCGAAGCGTGGCGCGCAAACCGAATTACGGCCAGCAACGGGCCGATGTGAACCGTGCCAAGCAGGCGAAGCAGGAGGCGAAGCAACGGGAACGGGAGGCAGCCGTCGCGCGCCGCAAGGCGGAACGCAATGCGCCGCAATCCGCACCGCCCTCGCCGCCCGAGGACACCAGCCAGGAATAGCCGCTCCGGCGGCGCAGGAGGCATCCATGGCCGCAAGGCACCGGCGCACCGACGCCAAATTCGTCCTGTTCGACGTTCTTTATGAAGACGGCACCCGCAGTTCCAACCGCAAGGTGCCCGGTGAATTGCTGGGCAGCCTCGATGGAGATGCGCCTGCCCGCGCTGCGATTGAGGAGCAGGACCGCCGCATTGCCGAGACCTCCGGTCGCCCGGCGCGGCGCATCGCCTCGGTCGTGCGTTCGGGCGGCAAGTAGCGCGCCCGGCAAAGGTAAAGGGCCGGCGGATCGCTCCGCCGGCCCCGTCGTTTTCAGGCGTGGCGGCCCGACTCAGCCGCCGCTATGGGCCAGGATGGCCAACAACAGCAGCGCCACGATATTGGTGATCTTGATCATCGGGTTCACCGCCGGGCCGGCCGTGTCCTTGTAGGGATCGCCCACGGTGTCGCCGGTGACGGCCGCCTTATGGGCCTCGCTGCCCTTGCCGCCGTGATGCCCATCCTCGATGTACTTCTTGGCATTGTCCCAGGCACCGCCACCGGTGGTCATGCTGACCGCGACGAAGAAGCCGGTGACGATGACGCCGAGGAGCATGGCGCCCAGGGCCTCGAAGCCGGCAGCGCGCCCGCCGATCCAGGAGATGACGAAGTAGCAGACCAGCGGCGAGAGCACCGGCAGCAGCGAGGGGATGATCATCTCCCGGATCGCCGCCTTGGTCAGCATATCCACGGCGCGGCCGTAATCGGGCCGGTCGCGGCCTTCCATGATGCCTGGCTTCTCCCGGAATTGCCGCCGCACCTCCTCCACCACGCTCTGCGCGGCGCGGCCGACCGCGGTCATGGCCAGGCCGCCGAAGAGGAAGGGCAGCAGGCCGCCGAAGAGCAGTCCGACCACCACGTAAGGATTCGCCAGGGAGAAAGCCAGCGCACCGATCCCACTGAAGTACGGATAGGCCGCCGCATTCTGGGCGAAATAGGTCAGGTCCTGGGTATAGGCCGCGAACAGCACCAGCGCGCCGAGGCCCGCCGAGCCAATCGCATAGCCCTTGGTCACCGCCTTGGTGGTATTGCCCACCGCATCCAGCGCATCGGTGGTGTGGCGGATCTCCTTCGGCAACCCGGCCATCTCGGCGATGCCGCCGGCATTGTCGGTGACCGGGCCGAAGGCATCCAGCGCCACGACGACGCCGGCCAGCGCCAACATGGTCGTCACCGCGATGGCGATGCCGTAGAGCCCCGCCAGGCTGTAGCTGCACAGCACGCCGGCGATGATGACCAGCGCCGGCAGCGCCGTGCTCTCCATGGAGACGGCCAGGCCGCGGATCACATTGGTGCCGTGGCCGGTCACGGAGCTTTCCGCGATGGCCCGCACCGGGCGGTACTTCGTCCCCGTATAGTATTCGGTGATCCAGACGATCAGCCCGGTGACGGCCAGCCCGACCACGCCGCAGAGGAAGAGGTCGAAGGCCGAGAAGCTTGCCCCGCCTGCGGACAGCACCCCGGTGCCGAAGACCAGATAGGTCAGCGGCAGCAGCGCGATCAGGGAGAGGATGCCGGTGGCGATGAAGCCCCGGTACATCGCGCCCATGATGGACTGGTTGGCCGGCAGCTTCACGAAATAGGTGCCGGCGATGGAGGTGACGACGCAGACCGCACCGATCGCCAGCGGATAGAGCATGCCCGCCCAGCGCATGGCCGGATCGGCGAAAGCGATGGCGGCCAGCACCATGGTGGCAACCATGGTGACGGCATAGGTCTCGAACAGGTCGGCGGCCATGCCGGCGCAGTCGCCGACATTGTCGCCCACATTGTCGGCGATGGTGGCAGGGTTGCGGGGATCGTCCTCGGGGATGCCGGCTTCGACCTTGCCGACCATGTCGCCGCCGACATCGGCGCCCTTGGTGAAAATGCCGCCACCGAGACGGGCGAAGATGGAGATCAGCGAGGCGCCGAAGCCCAGCGCCACCAGCGCGTCGATCACCACGCGGTCGTTGATCGCGTAGCCGGCGAGCTGCGTCAGGATGAAGAAGTAGACCGCGACCCCCAGCAGCGCCAGGCCGGCCACCAGCAGGCCGGTGATGGCGCCCGACTTGAAGGAGACGTCCAGTCCCGCGGCGAGGGAACGGGTGGAGGCCTGGGCGGTGCGGACATTGGCGCGCACCGAGACATTCATGCCGATGAAGCCGGCCGCGCCCGAGAGCACGGCGCCGATGGCGAAGCCGATCGCCACGGCGAAGCCGAGCCAGAGCGCCACCAGCACGAAGAGCACGATGCCGACGATGCCGATGGTGGTGTATTGCCGCTTCAGATAGGCCGAGGCGCCTTCCTGGATGGCCTTCGCGATTTCCTGCATCCGGGGGCTGCCCGGATCCAGGCTCATTACCTGCTTCGCGGTGACCACGCCGTAGGCGATCGACAGCGCCCCCAGCAGGATCACGATAAACAGCGAAATGGTCGTCAAGACCGTACCCCCCCAAGCGAACATTATTGTCCCCGCGTCGGGCGCGGCGGCGCCCCGCCGAACCGGGGCGCCTGGGCGTAGCGTCGCCCGGTTGCGCGAATCGCACAAGGCGGTCGCCCGGGGCGGGCGGGTTGCGGCCGGTCACAGCCCGGCGCGGCGGGCTTGCCGGGCGACGGCGCCCTCCGCACCATGCCGCCGGATGCGCGAAGGGAACGAGGCATGATCCGGCGTGGGTTGCTGGCCGCGACGCTGGCGCTGGCGATGGGGCTCCCCAGCCCCGCCGGGGCGCAGGAAGTGCTGCAGAAGCAGGTCTTCGAGGCAGGCCGCTACCAGACGCGCGGCGGCGCCACCATCCCGAATGTCCGAATCGGCTACCAGACCATGGGCCGGCTGAGCGCGGCGGGGGACAATGCCGTCCTGATCGCGCATTTCTTCAGCGGCAACAGCCATGCCTTCGGGCGGCTCTCCGCCAACGGGCCGCCCGGCTGGTGGGACGCGATCATCGGCCCGGGCAAGGCGATCGACACGGACCGCTATTTCGTCGTCGCCGCCGACACGCTGGTGAACATCAACGTCCAGGACCCGAACACCGTCACGACGGGCCCGGCCACCATCAACCCGGATACCGGCCGGCCCTATGGGATGGGCTTCCCCGTCGTCTCCATGCGCGACTTCGTGGAGGTGCAGAAGCTGTTGCTGGACAGCCTCGGGGTGAAACGGCTGGCCCTGGTCGCCGGCCCCTCCAATGGTGGGCTGCAGGCGATCGAATGGGCCGCCGCCTATCCCGAGATGATCGACCGCGTGATGCCGGTGATCAGCGCCGGGGTGGATGCCTGGCTGCAGGGCTGGCTGAACATCTGGGCGGCGCCGATCCGCCTCGACCCGAATTGGCGCGACGGCGACTACTATGCCGCGGGCCGGGAGCCGCCGCTGCGCGGCATGGCGGAGGCGCTGAAGATCGTCACCCTGCAGGCCCAGGACCGGCTCTGGACCCGGCAATTCGACCGCAAGGTGCCGGAAGGCCAGGATCCGGCCCGGCGCATCGGCGACCGCTTCGAGGTGGAGCGGGTGCTGGACGCCGCCGGCCAGGCCCGCGCCCGCAGCACCGATGCGAATTCCTTCCTCTACATGGTCCGCGCCAACCAGTTGACGCTGAACGAGTATCCCAGCCTGGAGGCGGCACTCTCCCGCAGCCGGGCGCGCTGGCTCGTGGTGCCGACGCCGACCGACCACGTCTTCCTGCCCGGCGCGGTACAGGAGATGGTGGAGGCGCTCCGGCGGGCCGGCCGGCCGGTGGAGGTAGCCGAGGTCACGGGCGATCGCGGCCACCTGAACGGGGTGCTGGACATGGCGCAGGTCGCCGGCCGTATCCGCGCCTTCCTGGAGAAATAGGCCGGCGGGGCCGGGTTCAGGCCCGCTCCCCCGCCATGGCCAGCGCCACCGCCCGCGCCGGCGCCTCGGCCGCAGGGGTCACGCGGTCCAGGGCGGCGATCAGTTCGCTGATCTCAAAGGGCTTCTTCAGGATGGCGAGCGGCGCCGGCGCATGGGCGGCCAGCACCGAGCGGCCGCCGGGCGGCAGGTAGCCGGTCATCACCACCACCGGCAGTCCCGGCAGCCACGCCCGGATGGCGGGGATCAGCTCCCAGCCGGTCACGCGCGGCATTGCCAGGTCGGTGACCAGCACATCGACCTGATGGGCCGCGGCGAGATCGAGCGCCGCCTGGCCATCCTCGGCCAGCAGGACGTCATGCCCGAACTCGGTCAGGACCTCCTCAATCGCCAGCGCGGCCAAGCGCTCATCCTCCGCCACCAGGATCCGAAGTCCCGGTGCGCCCCCTGCCCGAAACGCCATGCGCGGCACCCCCCAAGTTGCCACCGCGGCACGGCGCGGCGGCACGACCCTGTGCTTACCCCAGCCCTCCCCCCCCGGAACCTCAAGTCCACGCGAGCAAAGACGAAATCATAAAACTGGAGCGCAACTGTTGCAGAAATGGCTCAGTGCAGGCCCGTAATGCCCTTGGCCCCAGGCCCCAATCGCCTCAGGAGCTCGGGCCCCAGGCCTTGATCGCCTCAAGATAGGCGGTGGCGGACGCTTCCAGGCTGCAATGCCGCCGCAGGAAGGCCCGTGCCTCCCGTCCGCGGGCTGCCAGGCCGGCGGGGTCGGCGAGCAGCCCGGCAATGGCCTGGGCCAGCGCGGGGACCGGATCCGGGCCGAGGCCGAGCTTCGCCACAATCCGGTCGGGATACTCGGCCGCCGGGCCGAAGTCATGGACCAACGCCGGAAGCCCCATACCCAGCGCCCGGACCAGCGCGCCGGAACTCTCCCCGGCCACCGGGAAGCGCAGGTTCAGCAGCAGGTCAGCGGCGCGGGCATGGGCGAAGAAGGCATCCTCCGCCAGCCAGCCGGTGACCCATACCCGGTCCTCCAGCCCTGTTTCCTGGATGAGGGACGGCAGGTCCACCGCCGCATCCAGCTCGCCGCCGAGGACATAGAGGAAGTCCAGCCCCTGCCGGCGCAGCAGCGAGAGGGCGCGCAACACCACATCCACCTGCTTCGCCGGCGTGACATGGCCGAGCGAGAGCAGGACCGGCACCCCTTCCGGCAGGCCAAGGCGCTGCCGCGCCGCCTCCCGCGTCAGGCCATCGAAATCGAAGACCCGGGGCGAGAGATGATGCGGCACCACCCGCACCGGCAGGCCGGCCGACCCCTCCAGGCGGGAGGCGGCGAAGCGGCTGTGCACGATCACGCCCTTCGCCCGGTCCAGCACCTCGGCATGCAGCGGCAGCAGGTAGCGCTGGGCCGGCGAGAACAGCCCGAGCCGGCGCAGCCGCGCCAGCCGCCGCCCGGCCGGACCGTGATTCGCCGCCATGACCGCCTCATAGGCCGCCGTATCGCCGCGCCCGAGGGTCAGCACCTCCACCAAATGGTGCAGCACCAGGTCGTGCAGCACGACGATGCCCGGATGCCGGAGGGCGGCGCGATAGACATGCGCATGGTCCAGGTTGTTGCCAACCTGGTACAGATGCGGCAGGCTCCGAAGCACGGCGCTGCGGCGGTATTCGACCTCGCTGATCACCTCGGCGCCCGGCTGCTCGACCACATCACGGCCGGAGGCGACCACCACCACGATCCGCAGCGACCGGCCCAGCGCCGGCAGCAACTCCGCCGTATAGGCCGCGATGCCAGAGCGGCTGGGTGGCAGCGGCGAGAAGATCACCAATTCGGGCGCGGCCGAGTTCATGCCTCCGGCTTCGTTGCCGCATCCTGCGCCAGCAGCCGTGCCTCGATGGCCCGCAGCCGAGCCTCGAATCGCGCCTCGGTCAGGGCGAGCAGGTCGCCCACATAATCGGCGACGAGGCGGGAGACCGCCTCGGCGGCGCGCTCCTCCGAGGTGAGGGGGTAGGGAGCGGTCCCGATCGGCACGCCCTGCTGCCGCAGCAGGTCGAGTACCCCCTGCAGCCGCTCCGCCATCTCCCGCCGCAGCGCATTGATCTCGGAGCGAAGCATGGCCTCTCGCGCCTCGATCAGTTCGGCGCCGAGTCCCGCCAGTTCCGGCCCGCCGGGGCCGCCCAGCAGCTCCACTGCCTCGCGCAGCGCCGCCACCTGTTCCTGCAGCCAATCCGTGCGAAGCGCGAGCGTCGCGGCCAGAGCCCGGCGCGGATCGGAGGGCAGCACGGGATCCGGCCCGATCTCCAGCGCCGATCCGGCGCGCCGCGCCTCCTCGGAGCCGGCCATCAGGCGCATCGCCTCCACCCGCCGCTCCGGCCGGTTGGCGATCATGTCCATGTAGTGCCGGTAGCCGCCGGGATCCGGCCAGCGGCGCAGCACGGCGAGGTAGAGGTTGACCACGAAGTCATGATCCTCGCCGTGCAGCAGCTCGCCCGCCTCGATGCGGCGCCGCGGCGCGCTCACCATGCCGCTCCCCCGTCCCGTTACTCCGCGGCCAGCCTCTCGGGCATCTCCGGCGCCGCCTCCGGCAGCCGGACCCCGAGGCGGGTATAGAGCGCCGCGAGGCGTTCCGCATAGCGTTCCGGGCTGAAGAAGGCGGCCTGGCGCGGCCCGGCCCAGGCCAGCCGGGCGCGCAGCTCCGCATCGCGCTCCACCGCCTGGATCGCCTGCACCATCTGGCTGATGTCGTAGGGATCCACCATCAGGGCGGCATCCCCCACCACCTCCGGCATGGAGGCGGTGTTGGAGGTGATGACCGGTGTGCCCAGCAGCATCGCCTCCAGCGCCGGCAGGCCGAAGCCTTCGTAGAGCGAGGGGAAGAGCACCGCCCGGGCGCCGCGGATCAGGCTCACCAGAAGCCGGAAGGGGGCGTAGTCCAGCAGGACGACCTTGTGCCGGGTGCGGAGGGTAGAACCCTCCTGCACCAGGTAGCGGATCTGGTCGTCGAAGAGCAGGCGCAACTCCTGCTCCGACTTCCAGGCCTTCTTGCCGACGATGACCAGCGGGCCTTCCACGCCGCTGGCCAGGAAGGCCTGGATCATCCGGCCGACATTCTTCTTCGGCTCGATGGCGCCGAAGAACAGCCAGTACTGCCCGGCGGTGAGGCCGAAGCTGCCCTGCACCTCGTCCCGCACCGCCTGCATCGGCATGTCGGTGAACTTCTTGGGGATGTCCACCGCCTGCCAGGTGTTCGTCACCCGCTCCTCC
Source organism: uncultured Acetobacteraceae bacterium (assembly GCA_937930165.1). Classification (GTDB taxonomy): domain Bacteria; phylum Pseudomonadota; class Alphaproteobacteria; order Acetobacterales; family Acetobacteraceae; genus CALGVL01. The sequence continues at coordinate 434 of CALGVL010000355.1, read as the reverse complement.
GGCACGCCGAGCAGGTTGACGATGTCCCGCTTCGAGGATTCCGAGACGGTGACGATATGGTCCGCCCGGCGGCCAAGCATCCGGTTCAGCCGGAAATAGCGGCGCTTGTTGTCCAGGGTGGTGTAGGGCAGGCGCAGCGGCACCAGGTCGTGCATGGTGTAGATGTTGCGCGCGCCGGGGATGCGCAGCGGCAAGGGGTAGGTCCAGTGCATCAGCTCCGGCCGCCGCGGCACCCTGACCTTCAGGCGGCCGCTGAAGATGCGGATATGCGCCTGGGCCTGCTGGAACAGGTCCTGGACGTTCCAGATCTCGTCGAAATACGGCAGCCGGTCGCGGAAGGTGGTGGCGATGACCCGGCCGGTGATCGGCACCGGCGCGGCCAGCTCGCCGAGCGGCGCCCGCAGCAGGCGACGGGCCCGGCGCAGCAGCACCAG
>CALGVL010000354.1 GCA_937930165.1 uncultured Acetobacteraceae bacterium | reverse complement strand
AAGGCGAGGCAGGCATCCGGGCGCAGCACGAGCCGCCCATAGGTGACGGGGTCCGGCAGATGCGTCGGCCGCACCAGGAAGCGGCGGCCGATGCGCTGTTCCGGGAAGCTCGCCGCGGTGCGGGCCAGCCAGCCTTCGGCCTCGATAGGCCCGGATTGCAGTGCCGGCGGCTCGATGCCCGTGACGGCGGCGGCAATGGCCAGGGCGCCGGTGAGTTCGTCATCGCCCGCCCCGGCCTCCCGCACGCCGTCCAGGCGCCAGGTGTCGGTCGCCTCGTCGCGGAAATAGCCGACGGTGGCGCAGACGGTCTGGAGCGCGGCCTCGAAGGCCGGAACCGCGTGTTCCGGCAGGCCCTCGATCCAGAGGGCTTCCAGCGGCTCGGTGCGGCGGCGAGAGAGTGGCGTTGGCCAATTCGGCCCGTCGGCAGGCATCACGCCTTCTCCACGAAGCGGTCCAGCACGCGTTTCGGGCCGGCCTTTTCGAAATCGATATCCAGCTTGTCGTCCTCCACCGCGGTGACGCGGCCATAACCGAATTTCTGATGGAAGATGCGCTGCCCGACGGCGATCGCCTCGGTGCGGGCCGGGCGCTGCTGCACTTCCCAGGCACCGGCCTCGATCACCCGGCGGCGGGCCTGCAGGCTGCCGACGCCGGTGAAGATGCTCGGCATCTCGGCGATGCGGTTGCGGGCCATGGCGGCGCTGCCCTCGCGCTGCACCTGCTCCTCCGGCAATTCATCCAGGAAGCGGCTGGGGATGGAGCTGGACCAATTGCCGTAGATGCGGCGATTGGCGGCACTGCTGACGATGGCCTGCTTGCGCGCCCTGGTCAGGCCGACATAGGCGAGGCGCCGCTCCTCCTCCAGCCCCTTCTCGCCGCCTTCGTCCAGGGCGCGCTGGTGCGGGAACAGCCCTTCCTCCCAGCCCGGCAGGAAGACCATATCGAATTCCAGCCCCTTGGCGGCGTGCAGCGTCATCAGCGAGACGCGGTCGCCCTCGGCGCTCTCGTCATTCTCCATCACCAGCGCGACATGGTCGAGGAAGCCAGCCAGGGATTCGAATTCTCCCAGCGCCCGGAGGAATTCCTTCAGGTTCTCCAGCCGCCCCGGTGCCTCCGGCGACTTGTCCTGCTTCCACATCTCGGTGTAGCCGCTTTCGTCCAGCAGGGTCGCGGCTGCGACGACATGGCCCTCGCGCGGCAGCATTTCCCGCCAGCGGGCGAAGCCCTGCAGCAATTCGGCGAGGGCTTGGCGCGGCCTGGGGCGCAGCGCATTGGTCTGGGTCAGGCGCTCGGCCGCGGCAGAAAGCGGCATGCGCTGCTCGCGGGCGATCTGGTGCATGGCGCGCAGCGCGGTGTCGCCCAAGCCGCGCTTCGGGACATTCACGATGCGCTCAAAGGCCAGGTCGTCCGCCGGCTGCGCCAGCACGCGCAGATAGGCGAGCGCGTCGCGGATCTCCTGCCGCTCGTAGAATTTCAGACCGCCGACGACGCGGTATGGCACGCCGAGGGTGATCAGCCGCTCCTCGAAAGCGCGGGTCTGGAAGCCGGCGCGGACCAGGATGGCGATTTCCGCCAGCGGATGACCGGAGCGGCGAGCGGCCTCGATCCGCTCGCCCACCATGCGCGCCTCTTCCTCCGAGTCCCAAAGGGAGACGACGCGTACCTTCTCCCCATCCGCATCGTTGCGCCCGGCCCGCAGCGTCTTGCCGAGCCGGCCGGTATTGAAGGCGATCAGATGCGAGGCGGCGGCGAGGATCGGCCGGGTCGAGCGGTAATTGCTCTCCAGCCGCACCACGCGGGCATTCGGGAAATCCTTTTCGAAGCGGAGGATGTTCTCGATCTCGGCGCCGCGCCAGGAATAGATGGACTGGTCGTCATCGCCGACACAGCAGATGTTGTGGTGCCCCTGCGCCAGCAACCGCAGCCAGAGATACTGCACCAGATTGGTGTCCTGATACTCGTCCACCAGGATGTAGCGGAAGCGGCGATGCCAGTCGGCCAGCACCTCCGGGTGGTTCCGCAGGATCTCCACCATATGCAGCATCAGGTCGCCGAAATCGGCGCAGTTCAGCTCGCGCAGCCGCTGCTGGTAGGCAGCATAGAGCGCCCTCGCCCGGCCATTGGCGAAATCCGTATCCTCGGCCGGCGTCACCTTGTCCGGCGCCAGGCCGCGATCCTTCCAGCGCTGGATCACCGCCATCATCCCCGGTGCCGGCCAGCGCTTCAGGTCCACCCCCGCCGCCTCCATCACCTGCTTCAGCAGGCGGAGCTGGTCGTCCGTGTCGAGGATGGTGAAGGCGGGGGTCAGCCCCACCAGCTCCGCATGCCGTCGCAGCATCCGGGCGCAGAGGGCGTGGAAGGTGCCGAGCCACAGCCCCTCCACCGGCCGACCGAGGATGGCGGAGACCCTCTCCCGCATCTCCCGCGCCGCCTTGTTGGTGAAGGTCACGGCCAGGACCTGGCCGGGAAAGGCCTTCCCGGTCATCAGCAGATGCGCGAATCGGGTGGTCAGCACCCGGGTCTTGCCGGTGCCGGCACCGGCCAGGACCAGCAGCGGGCCGTCCAGCGTCTCCACCGCCTCCCGCTGCTCGGGGTTGAGGCGGGCGAGGTAGTCGGGCACGGGGACGCTCATCGGCAATTCCCGAACGATCCGGCGCCGCGATGGCGTCGCCATGCAACGAGGAGCAGGGGATGGGAGGGGACCAGGATTGGCGCAGGCACGGAGGGCGATATAGAACGAGTGGCGAACTCCTCCAACCTTTCCGGCCCCTTCTCCTGCCCGTGCTGCTCCGCTTCCTCGAATGGTCGGCCTATCGCGGCGGGGCGCTGCTGGCAGTCGGCATCTTCCTCGGCGTGCTGCTGCCGCCACTGGCCGCGGCCACACGGGATGTGGTGACGCCGGTGGTCGCCGGGCTGATGACCCTGGTGCTGCTGCGGGTCGATCCGGCGCAGGTGCTGGCCTATCTGCGGCGGCCGCTGCTGGTGCTGGCGCTGCTGGTCTGGTTGCTGCTGGCCTGCCCACTGATTGCCTTCGCCATCGCCCGCGCCACCGGGCTGGACGGGGCGCTGGGGGCGGGGCTGGTCATCATGGCCACGGGCTGCGCCGCCACCTCCTCCCCCGCCTTTGCCCGGCTGGTGGGACTGGATGGGGAGATCTCGCTGGTTGCGGCCGTGCTCTCCACCCTGCTGGTGCCCTTCACCGCGCCGCCGCTGGCGCTGGGACTGCTGGGGATCGACCTCTCCATCTCCATCGCCGGGCTGATGACGCGGCTGGCGCTGGTGGTGGGGCTGCCGCTGCTGCTTTCCATCGCCATCCGCCGGGTGCTGGGACCGGCGCGGCTGGAGCGGATCGGCCGCGCCGTGGATGGCGCCGTAGTGCTGCTGGTGGTGCTCTACGGCTTCGGCGTAATGGATGGGATGCAGGCGAAGCTGCTGGCGGAGCCGGACTGGGTGGCGGGCGGCCTCGCCCTGGCCTTCGCTGGGAATTTCGGGCTGAACCTGCTGACCGCCCTGGCCTTCGCTCCGGTGGGAAGGCGCGTGGCGCTTTCCTCCGGGCTGCTCTCCGGCAACCGCAACATGGCGCTGTACCTGGCGGTGCTGCCGGCGGAGACGGATACACGGATCCTGCTGTTCTTCGCGCTCTGCCAATTCCCGCTCTTCCTCAGCCCCTTCCTGCTGCGGCCAGTTTACGATCGTATCCGCATTTCCTGAGCCCTGCCGGTCCGGTGGATGTCCCGCCGGCGCTCGGCTAGACCCGGGCGATGCGCAACATCGCAACCAGCATCGAGATCCAGGCGCCGCCCGCTACCATCTGGCGCATTCTGATAGATTTCCGCGATTATCCGGCCTGGAACCCCTTCATTCGCAGCATCGAGGGCGAGGCCCGCGCCGGCGCGCGGCTGCGGATCCGGATCGAGCCGCCCGGCCGATCCCGGATGACCTTCCGTCCGAGGGTCCTGGCGGCGGAGCCGGAGCGGGAGCTGCGCTGGCTCGGCCACCTGCTCATTCCCGGCCTCTTCGATGGCGAGCACAGCCTGCGGCTTGAGGCACAGGCCCCGGCGGCCTGCATCCTGCACCATACCGAGCGCTTCTCCGGGCTGCTCATCCCGCTCTTCGGCCCGGGGATGCTGGACGCGACGCGCCAGGGCTTCGAGGCGATGAATGCCGCCCTCAAGCGCCGCGCCGAGGCGGCGGCAGCCGGGGAGGGCTGAAGGAAACAGGGGAGCCTAGGCCGGCACCGGCGCAGGCGCCTCCCGCACCGGCCGCACGCCCAGGATATGGGCGATGGCATAGACCAGGTCCGGCCGGTTCAGCGTGTAGAAGTGGAACTCGTCCACGCCGTTCGCCTGCAGCAGCCGCACCTGCTCCGCGGCCACCACGACGGCGACCATGCGGCGGGTCTCGGCGTCCTCATCCAGCCCCTCGAACAGGCGGCCCATCCAGTCCGGGACGCTGGCGCCACACATTGCGGAGAATTTCCGCACCTGGGCGAAATTCGTCACCGGAAGGATGCCCGGCACGATCGGCACCCGGATGCCGGCCGCGGCACAGCGGTCGAGGAAGCGCAGATAAGTTTCAGTGTCGAAGAAATACTGGGTGATGGCACGGGTCGCCCCGGCATCGATCTTGCGCTTCAGGTTGTCCAGGTCGTGCTCGGCCGAGAGCGCGGCCGGATGCGTCTCCGGATAGGCGGCGACGCTGATCTCGAAGGGCGCTATCCGCGCCAGCCCCTGCACCAGATCAGCGGCGTAGGCATAGCCTTCGGGATGCGGCTCGTAGCGGTC
>CALGVL010000353.1 GCA_937930165.1 uncultured Acetobacteraceae bacterium | reverse complement strand
GAGATGGTGGAGGCGCACGGCTTCGCCTTCATCGGCCCCTCGCCCGAGCACATCCGCATGATGGGCGACAAGATCGCGGCGAAGGACGCGATGCGCCGCCTGGGCGTGCCGCTGGTGCCCGGCAGCCCCGGCGCGCTGGCCTCGCTGGAGGAGGCGCGGGCCATCGCCGCCGAGGTGAAGTATCCGGTGCTGATCAAGGCCGCGGCCGGCGGTGGCGGGCGCGGCATGAAGGTGGCGCGCAGCGAGGAGGAGCTGGAGGAAGCCTGGCGCATCGCCCGCACCGAGGCCAAGGCCGCCTTCGGCGACGACAGCGTCTATCTGGAGAAGTACCTGGACCGGCCGCGGCACATCGAATTGCAGGTGCTGGCCGATGCGCATGGCCATGTGGTGCACTTCGGCGAGCGCGACTGCTCCCTGCAGCGCCGCCACCAGAAGCTGGTGGAGGAGGCGGGGTCGCCGGTCATCTCCCCGGCCGAGCGCAAGGCGCTGGGCGAGCAGGTGACGCGGGCGCTGCGGGAGCTTGGCTACCGCAATGCCGGTACGTTGGAGTTCCTTTGGCAGGATGGGCAGTTCGCCTTCATCGAGATGAACACCCGCCTGCAGGTCGAGCATCCGGTGACCGAGATGGTCTGCGGCATCGACCTGGTGAAGGAGCAGATCCGCATCGCCGCCGGCCAGAAGCTGGGCTACGGCCAGGACGAGATCCGCTTCAGCGGCCATGCCATCGAATGCCGCATCACCGCGGAGGATCCGGAGACCTTCGCCCCCTCCCCCGGCCGCGTGACCACCTATCACGCGCCGGGCGGGCTGGGCGTGCGCGTTGATTCGGCACTCTACAGCGGCTATGCGGTGCCGCCGCATTATGACAGCCTGGTGGCGAAGCTGGTGGTGCATGGTGCGACCCGGGCCGAGGCCATCGCCCGGCTGCGCCGCAGCCTGGCCGAGATGGTGGTGGACGGCATCAACACAACCTTGCCGCTGCACCGGGCCATCGTAGAGGATCGCGAGTTCCAGGCCGGCGACTACACCATCCACTGGCTGGAACGCTTCGTCGCCAGGCGGGCGCAGCAGGGCTGAGCCTAGCGCGGCGCCTCTCCCTGCCGCGGCTCAGGCCGCGCCCATCAGGTGGTCGCGGTAGCGTTCCCGCAGGGTGGTCTTCTGCAGCTTGCCGGTGGCAGTGTGGGGCAGCTCCTCCACCAGCACCACATCGTCCGGCAGCCACCATTTCGCCACCTTGTCCTCCAGGAAGCGGAGCAGCGATTCGCGGGTCGGGTGGTGGCCCGGCTTCGGCACCACCAGCAGCAGGGGCCGCTCATCCCATTTCGGGTGGCGGACCGCAACAACCGCTGCCTCCCCCACCTCCGGATGGCCCATCGCCAGGTTCTCCAACTCGATGGAGGAGATCCACTCGCCGCCGGACTTGATGACGTCCTTGGCGCGGTCGGTGACCTGCATGTAGCCATGCGGGTCGATGGTGGCGATGTCGCCGGTATCGAAGAAGCCCTCCGCATCCAGCACCGCGCTGTTGTCGGCGCGGAAATAGCCGCTGGCGACGCAGGGGCCGCGCACCTTCAGCCGGCCGAAGGTCCTTCCATCCCAGGGCAGGGGATGGCCGGCATCGTCGGTGATCTTCATCTCCACCCCGAAGGACGGCCAGCCCTGCTTGGTCTGCAGATCCAGCATCGCATCGGCATCCAGCCCGGCAAGCTCCGGCTTGGGCCGGCTGAGTGTGCCGAGCGGCGACATCTCGGTCATGCCCCAGCCCTGGACCACACGGACCCCGTATTTCCCCTGCAGCAGCTCGATCATCGCCCGGGGCACGGCCGAGCCGCCGATCACCACCCGCTCCAGGCTGGAGAAGCGCCCGCCGGTCGCCTCCAGATGCTGCAGCACCGTGATCCAGATGGTCGGCACCGCGGCGGCGAAGGTAACCTGCTCCTCCTCCAGCAGCGCATGGACGGAGGCGCCGTCGAGCTTCGCCCCCGGCAGCACCAGCGCGGCGCCGGACATCGGCGCGGCGAATGGCAGGCCCCAGCCATTGGCATGGAACAGCGGCGCCACGGGCATGACCCGGTCATGGCAGGTGATCCCCATGATGTCCCGCTGACTCTGCAACAGGGTATGCAGTAGGAGGGCCCGGTGCGAGTACAGCACGCCCTTCGGGTTGCCCGTGGTGCCGGAGGTGTAGCAGAGGCCGCAGGCGGCACGCTCGTCCAGCGCTGCCCAGGCGATGTCGCCATCCGCCTCGGCGATCCAGTCCTCATAGGCGATGGCGTTGCGCAGCCGGGTCTCCGGCATATGCACCGCATCGGTCAGCAGGACATAGCGCTCAATGCCCCGCATGCGATCGGCCAGCTTCTCCAGCAGCGGGACGAAGGTGAGATCAGCCAGCAGGATGCGGTCCTCCGCATGATTGGCGATCCAGGCGATCTGTTCGGGAAACAGGCGCGGATTGATGGTGTGGTAGACGGCACCGATGCCGGGGATGCCGTAGATGGCCTCCAGATGGCGCCAGGTGCTCCAGGCCAGGGTGGCGACGCGGTCGCCCTCCCGGATTCCTTCCCGCCGCAGCCGCCGGGCGAGGCGCAGCGCGCGATGGCGGAGTTCCGCATAGCCGATGCGATGCACCGGCCCCTCAACGGAACGCGTCACCACCTCGCGCGTCCCGTGATGGACGGCGGCATGGTCGATGATGCGGTGCAGCAGCAACGGCCAGTCCTGCATCAGTCCGAGCATTGCTTCCTCCTGCCCTCAGCCGTGCCGGCCGATGGGGACCTGCCGGATCACGATCCAGCGCCTAGCGCTCCCGCAGAGGGCAGGGCATGCCGACCGGGAGCAGGAGCGCCGCAGCCCATAGCGCCGGAGCGATCCCCAACCGCGGATCCAGGCCCGGCAATTGGGTGGCACCGGGCAGCGGGCCATCGCAAAGCAAATGCGCTGGCGCGGTGGCTTCCGTCAGGCTCGCAGTCGGCGTGGCTCCACGGCATACTGACCGGGTGAGTCGCCGCCAGATCGACATCACGCCCGAGCTGATGCTGCGGGCCTATCGCGCAGGCCTCTTCCCCATGGCGGAAAGCCGCCGGGGCGAGCGGCTGTACTGGCTTGATCCGGAACGGCGCGGCATCATCCCCCTGGATGGCGGCTTCCACCTGCCGCGGCGGCTGCTGCGCACCGTGCTGTCCGGTGCCTATCGCGTGACCGCGGATGCCGATTTCCCCGGCGTCATCGCAGGCTGTGCCGCGCCGGCGCCGGGCCGCGAGGACACCTGGATCAATCCGGAGATTGAATTTCTGTTCCTCTCCCTCCACCGTCAGGGCCATGCCCATTCCGTCGAGGTCTGGCAGGAGGCAAGGCTGGTGGGAGGACTCTATGGCGTGGTTCTGGGCGGCGCCTTCTTCGGCGAGAGCATGTTCAGCCGGGCGCGCGATGCCTCCAAGGTCGCGCTGGTGCATCTTGTGGCGCGACTCCGCCTGGGCGGCTTCACCCTGCTGGATTCGCAATTCCTGACCGAGCACCTGGCGCAATTCGGCGCCCGGGAGATCCCGCGCGCCGACTATAAGCGGCGCCTGGCCGCCGCCATCGCCAGCCGGGCCGAATGGCTCCCCTCGCCTGATCCGGCGGCGCTGGAGGCGGAGATCCGGGCACTGCGCGGCAGGGACGGCCCCGGCCGGTGAGCGAGGCCGAATCCGAAGCCGCGCCCCGCCCCGCCAGACCGCGCCGCACCCAATCGGGGATCGCCACGGCGGATGTGGTCTGCTCCGCCCATGCCGGCAGTAATGCGGAGCTGTTTCCACAGATCCTGGCGCTGCATGTGCCGGAGGGCGCGGTGGTGGCGGATGTCACCTTCGGCCAGGGGGTGTTCTGGCAACGCGTACCGCCCGGCCGCTACCGGCTGCTGCCGAGCGACCTGCGGACCGGCACCGATTGCCGCGCCCTGCCCTATGCCGACGGCACGATCGACGCGCTGGTGCTGGATCCGCCCTATATGGAAGGGCTGCTGCGCGGCAAGCCGGAGACGCGCGGCGGCCTCGGCAGCCATGCGGCGCTGCGCGGCTACTACTCCAGCGGGCAGGAGGCGCCGCCGGCGTCCCGCTGGCACCAGGCGGTGCTGGACCTCTACCTGGACGCGGCGGCGGAGGCGCGGCGGGTGCTGCGCGACCATGGCATCCTGATCGTCAAATGCCAGGACGAGGTCAGCGCCAACCGGCAGGAGCTGACGCATGTACAGATCGTCACCGGCCTGGCGGAACTTGGCTTCTATGCGCGGGACCTGTTCGTGCTGGTGCGGCCGAACCGGCCGGGGGTGGCACGGTTGCTGAAACAAGTGCACGCCCGGAAGAACCATAGCTATTTCCTGGTCTTCCAGAAAGTGCCGGAAGGACAATCGGTAGCCCGTTACCGCACGCGACCCCTGAAGCTCGGCTGAGCGGAACAGGCTGGCGGCGCGGGCCGATCGGGACTAGAAGCGCGCCCTTGCTGCAATGCAGCACGCCTCCCGGAGCCCGGCATGTCCGACCTGATCTCGCTTCCCAAGGACCGTATCCGCATCCTGCTGCTGGAGGGTATCTCCGACAGCGCCGTGGACCTGCTGCACGCCGCCGGCTACGACAATGTCACGCAGCTGCCCAAGGCGCTGGATGGGGCAGCGCTGGTTGAGGCGCTTCATGGGGTGCATATCCTCGGCATCCGTTCCCGCACCCAATTGACCGCCGAGGTGCTGGCGGCGGCGGACCGGCTGATCGCGGTGGGCTGCTTCTGCATCGGCACCAACCAGGTCGCCCTCGAGGAGGCCTGCCGGCGCGGCATCCCGGTCTTCAACGCTCCCTTCAGCAATACCCGCAGCGTCGCCGAGCTGGTGATGGGCGAGATCGTGATGCTGTTGCGAAGCATTCCGGACAAGTCCCGTTCCGCGCATCAGGGCGGCTGGGAGAAATCGGCCGCCAACAGCTATGAGGTGCGCGGGCGAACCCTTGGCATCGTCGGCTACGGCAATATCGGCAGCCAGCTCTCGGTCCTGGCCGAAGCCTTCGGCATGCGGGTGATCTATTACGACCACACCACCAAGCTGCCGCACGGCAATGCCCGCCCCTGCGCCACGCTGGAGGAGCTGCTGGCGGAGGCGGATGTGGTCAGCCTGCATGTGCCGGAGACGCCGACAACCATCGGCATGATCGGCGCGGCGGAGATCGCCCGGATGAAGCCCGGCGCGGTGCTGATCAACAATGCCCGCGGCACAGTGCTGGACCTGGACGCGGTGGCGGAGGCGTTGCAGTCCGGCCATCTCCTGGGCGCCGCCGTTGACGTCTTCCCGAAGGAGCCGGCGCGGAACGGGGAGCGCTTCACCAGCCCGCTCCAGGGCCTCCGCAACGTCATCCTGACCCCGCATATCGGCGGCAGCACGATCGAGGCACAGTCGCGCATCGGGCAGGAGGTGGCGCGCAAGCTGATCGACTACAGCGACACCGGTGCCACCTTCGGGGCGGTGAATTTCCCGCAGGTGCAGCTTCCGGCGCGGCCCACCGGCGCGCGCTGGACGCATATCCACCGCGACGCGCCCGGCGTCCTCTCCCGTATCAACGAGATCTTCGCCCGGCGTGGCATGAACATCGCCGCGCAGCATTACCAGACCCATGCGGAGCTGGGCTATATCGTGGTGGACAGCGTGGAGGCACGCTCGGAAGCCGAGGCAATCCTGAAGGAACTGCGCGCGTTGCCGGGCACGGTCCGTGCCCGGCTGATCTACGAACGCGAATAGCGCTCAGCGCAGCGGGGGCGAGACCAGCAGCCCGCCGCGGGTCCAGAGGTCGTTCGGGCCACGCGGCAGTTGCACCGGGCTGTTCTTGCCCAGGTGCCGGTCATAGATCTCGCCGTAATTTCCCACGGCCTTGATCGCATTCAGCATCCAGGCGCGGTCCAGGCCGATGGCCGGGCCCAGGTCGCCCGTCTTGCCCAGCAGCCGCTGCACCGCAGGGCGTGGGCTGTTGGCCAGCATCTCATCCGCATTGGCCTGGGTGATGCCGAGCTCCTCCGCCTCGATCAGGCCATAGACGACGAAGCGGACGATGTCGAACCACTGGTCGTCGCCCTGCCGGACGGAAGGGGCGTAGGGCTCCTTGCTGATCCGGTCCGGCAGCAGGACATGCTCCGAGGGGTTCGGGAAGGCGGCGCGCACCGCGGCAAGCTGGCTGGCATCGCCAGTGTAGCTGTCGCAGCGGTTGCTCTCATAGGCGCGCCGGGCCTCGTCCTTTTCCGCGAAGATCACCGGCGTGAAGCGGATGTTGTTGGCGCGCGACCAGTCCTGCAGGTTCAGCTCATGCGTGCTGGCCGAGGTGAAGCAGATGGTGGCGCCGTCGAGCTGCTTCGCGCTGGTGATGCCGCTTTCCGCCCGCACCAGGAAGCCCTGGCCGTCATAGAAATTCGGGGCAGTGAAGTTCATGCCGTTAATGGCATCCCGCATGAAGGTCCAGGTGGTGGTGCGGGTCAGCACCTCGACCTGGCCGGTGGCAAGCGCCGGGAAACGGTTCTGCCCGGTCAGGTGCTGCCAGACCAGCTTCTTCGGGTCGCCCAGCACCGCGGCGGCGATGGCACGGCAGATATCGGCATCCATGCCCTGCCAGACGCCGCGACTGTCCGGCTGGCTCCAGCCCGGATCGCCGGTGGAGATGCCGCAGGAGAGCGCGCCCCGCGCCCGCACCGCCGAAAGGGTCGGTCCGGCCGAGGCGGGTGCGGTCTGCGCCACAGCGGGCGCGGCGGCGCCAATCAGCAGGCCCAGCGCAAGAATGATCCGACGCATCTTGTCCTCCCCCCGGACCTGGATTGCCCTGGCAGTCGCCGGGCGGATCCGGGTCCGGTTCCTGTTGAGCCAGCGATTCACGCCCTGGGTGTCCCACCCGGGACGATCGCAAGCTAGCGGATCGGCATTGCGTACATCAGCCCGCCGCGGGTCCAGAGATCGTTCGGGCCACGCGGCAGCTTGATCGGGCTGCCCTGGCCCAGGTTGCGCTCGAAGATCTCGCCGTAATTGCCGACCGCCTTGATGGCGTTGTAGGCCCAGCGGCGATCCAGCCCCATGAAGGGCCCGTGGTCGCCGGAAACGCCCAGCAGGCGACGGATGGCCGGGTTCTCGCTCTTCAGCGCCTCATCGACATTGGCCTGGGTGACGCCCAGCTCCTCTGCCTCGATCAGCGCATAGATCGTCCATTTGACGATATCGAACCACTGGTCGTCGCCATGCCGCACGGCGGGCGCAAGCGGCTCCTTGCTGATGATGTCGGGCAGGATGACGTGTTCGTCCGGATCGGGCAGGGTCACGCGCAGGCCGGCAAGCTGCGAGGCATCGGTCGAGAAGGCGTCGCAGCGACCGCTCTTGTAGGCGTTGCGTGTCTCGTCATTCTGCTCGAACACCACGGGCCGGATGGTGATGCGGTTGGCGCGGGCCCAATCGGCCAGGTTCAGCTCATTGGTGGTGCCGGAGGTGACGCAGATGGAGGCGCCGTCCAGCTCCTTCGCCTGCTTCACGCCGAGCGACTTGCGCACCAGGAAGCCCTGGCCGTCATAGAAATTCACCGCGGTGAAGTTCAGACCGTTCGCCGTGTCGCGGCTCTGGGTCCAGGTGGTGGTGCGCGGCAGCACGTCGATCTGGCCGGACTGCAGCGCCGGCAGCCGCGCCGCGCTGGTCAGCACGACCCAGCGGACCTTGTTCGGATCCCCCAGCACGGCGGCGGCAATGGCACGGCAGGTATCGGCCTCCAGCCCGCGATAGATGCCCTGGCTGTCCATCAGTCCGAGCCCCGGCGCGCCGGGATGGGCGCCGCAATCCACCGTGCCCCGGGCGCGGACGGCCTGAAGGGTCGGACCAGGCGCCGCCGTGGTCTGCGCCGCCGCCGGGCCGGCGGCGAGCGCCAGCAGCAGGGCGGCGGCCGCCTTGCGCATCATGGACATTGTTTCCTCCCCATTCGCTTCATTCAGCTTCGCGCCGGCTTCGGTGCGACGGCAAGCTGCATAGCGGCTAGCATCCCAAGGGTGCCGCCCGCAACCACCAGCCGCAGCAGGTCCGGCACCCCATGATAGAATGCGGCGAAGAGCCCGGCCCCGCCAAGCAGCAGCCGCGCCGGCCAGCCGACCGGCGCCAGCAGGAAGCCGGCATAGCCGGCACAGATCGCAGTCAGCGCCGACACCTGGATGCCGGTGGCCAGCAGGATCTCGGCCACCCCGCCGCGCAGCATGATGGCCGGGTCGTAGAGGAAGGCGAAGCCCACGGTGAAGCCGGCAATGCCAAGGCGCGTGGCATGCACACTGGTGACCAGCGGGCTGGCCTTGGCGATGGCAGCGGCGGCGAAGGCGGCGGCGGCCACGGGCGGGGAGGCATCCGCCAGCACGGCGAAGTAGAAGATGAAGAGATGTGCCGGCAGCAGCAATTCCTGCTGGCTCAGTCCCAACACCTGGCTGCCGAGTTCAAGGATCTGCGGCACGCCGATGGCGGCGGCGATGATGTAGCTGGGCGTGGTCGGCAGCCCCATGCCGAGGATCAGCACCGCCGCGGCGAGCAGCACCAGCAGCAGCGGCAGGCTGCCGCCGGCCATGTCCTTGATGATGCCGCCCAGCGCCACGACCATCCCGGTCGCGGTCAGGGCGGAGACGACGATGCCTGCCCCGGCGATGGCCACGGCGAGCGGCGCCATGGTCAGACCGGCATTGGCGAGGCTGTCCAGGATCTCCCGCCAGCCCATGCGGGTGCGGCGCTTCAGGGCGGCTATCGCGACCATGGCCAGGGTGGCGCAGAAGGCTGCGAAATTGCCGCTCCAGCGTTCCGTCAGCAGCCAGACCAGCACGGCGATGGGCAGCACCAGATGCGCATCCGCCAGCACCTCGCGCCAGGAGGGGATGTCCTTGGCCGCCATGGGGGCGATGCCGGCGCGCTTCGCCTCGAAATGCACCGCGACGAGGATGGCGAAGTAATAGAGCACCGCGCCGATGGCAGCGGCGATGATGATGTCACGATAGGGGATGTTGGTGATCTCCGCCATCACGAAGGCGGCGGCGCCCATCACAGGCGGCATCAGCGCGCCGCCCACGCTCGCCGCGCTCTCGATGCCCCCCGCGATCGCGGGCCGGTAGCCGATCCGCTTCATCAGCGGGATGGTCATGGTTCCGGTGGTGATGACGTTGGAGACGCTGCTGCCCGACATGGTGCCGAACAGGCCGGAGGTGAGCACCGCCACTTTCGCCGGCCCGCCGGTGTAGCGCCCCGCCGCTGCGGCGCCGAGATTGCTGAACATGCGCCCGGTGCCGCTGCCCTGCATGAAGGCGCCGAAGATGATGAAGACCGCGATGGTGGTGGCGACGATGCCGGTCAGCGGCCCGTAGACACCGCCCGCGGTGGGCACCAGCCAGGCGGATTCCACGATCTCGGCCGCGGTGAATTCGCGGCTGTTCAGCACGCCGGGGAGGTGATGGCCCCAGACCATATAGGCCAGGCTGATGATGACCATCCAGGCAAGGCCCACCTCCACCGCCCGCCGTGTCGCCTCCAGCAAGGTGACGATGGCGAGGATGCCGAGGACCATCATCTCCGGCCCGAAGGGGTCCACATACTCCATTCGGTCGGAAACGGCCGTCGCGTTCCACAGCACCCAGCCATGCGGCACCGCAGCGGCCAGGGCCCAAAGCAGGTCCGGCAGGCTCGGCCGGTGCCTCGGGGAGCGCTTCGGGAAGGCTGGGTAGAGCAGAAAGAGCGGCGGCACGAAGAGCAGAAGGTGGAAGCTGCGCATGGTGATCGGCTCGGGAAAGCCGAAGCCGCCGAAATAGAGATGCACGGCCGCGGCCCCGGCCATCCAGAGGGTCAGGGCCAGCTTCAGGGGCCGGGCAAGTTCGCGCATCGCGCCGCGTTCCATACTCTCGGGCGGCCCGGCCGGGTCCAGGCCAACCGGGCCGCGCCATGGTTGTTCCTGCGCCGCAAGCGGCGGAACGGCGTGGCCTCAGCCCGGCATCACGCCCGCTTCGCGGAAGGCGCGTGCAGCGCCGGGATGCAGGGGCAGGCCCTGATACTTCCAGGAGGTCGCCGGATCCCAGGCCCCCATGCTGGCGTGGATCGTCACCAGCCTCTGTCCTTTGTTGCGGATCAGGGTCCGGGTGATGCGGTAGGCGATTTCCTCCGGCAGCGACTCATGCACCATGATGGTGCTGTCCATGGTCGTCACCGGCACATCCTCCGTCTGCAGCGCCGGATAGGTGCCGGCCGGGATCACGCCCTGTGAATAGGCATACTGGTCGATCAGGTGCTTGCGCACATCCTCGGGGAAGGCAACCAGCCTCGCAGGACGGCGCCCCTGCGAGATCTCGGTCAGCAGCGCCGCCGGGCGGGCGAGCGCCACATAGAGATAGTCCACCTGCCCATCGCTGAAGGCATCGCCGATATCATTGTAGCTGCCGGTCAGATAGCGGCCGCCCTCGCTACGAATGCGCTCCGGACTGGCGCCAAGGAACCGCATGATACGCTGCAGCGTCATCTCGTCCGTCGAGGAACGTTGCGTGCAGGCGAGCCGCAATCCCTTCTGGGTCAGGATGGACCGCATGTCCTCCGGCCCCGCATCGGCGCGACGGAGGAAATTATGCTCGGTTGGCGAATAGCCGGAGCCGAGGCAGCGCAGATGCGTGTGCTTCGCCTTGTAAGGATCTTCACCCTTGAAGGCGGAGGCGGCGAAGGCATCAATCCCCCAGCCGATCGCCGACTGACCGTTGTTGACGCGCGTGGAATTGGCGAGGCCGCCGCCCGGCACAACCCGGATCTGGATATCCGGATTCTCATCCTTGATGAGCGCCGCCAGGCCGGCCGCCATGGTGTACCAGCCACCGCCGAGCGAGCCAGCGACCCATTCGATGCTCTGTTGCGCCCGTGCGGTGCGAATGAAGGGCAGCGCCAGCGCCACACTGCCGAGGGCACGCCGCGTCCAGGTCAGGCTCATTCCGTTCCTCCCAGGGCCTCGGGGTTGCAGCGATGATGCAAGGCTTGCGCCTGCCCCGCA
>CALGVL010000352.1 GCA_937930165.1 uncultured Acetobacteraceae bacterium | reverse complement strand
TCAGACGTGTGCTCTTCCGATCTCGCCGAACTCGGCATCGCCGCCGGCGGGCAGGCCGTCACCGGCGCGGAGCTGGAGCGGATGCCGGACGATACCCTCGACCGCACGGTCCGGGAGGTGTCGGTCTATGCCCGCGTCAATCCCGAGCACAAGCTGCGGATCGTGCAGGCGCTGCAGCGCAACGGCGCGACGGTGGCGATGACGGGCGATGGCGTGAACGACGCGCCGGCTCTGAAGACCGCGGATATCGGCGTGGCCATGGGCATCACCGGCACGGATGTCTCCAAGGAGGCCGCCGACATGGTGCTCGCCGACGACAATTTCGCCACCATCGTCGCGGCGGTCGAGGAGGGGCGGGCGATCTTCTCCAATATCCGGAAGTTCCTGCGCTACCTGCTCTCCTCGAATATCGGCGAGGTGATGACCATGTTCTTCGGCGTGCTGCTGGCGGACATGATCGGCCTGACCTCGCAGGCCGGCGGCGGCCTGGTGCTGCCGCTGCTGGCGACGCAGATCCTGTGGATCAACCTGGTGACGGATGGCGCGCCCGCCCTCGCCCTCGGCCTCGACCCCGCGGATCCGGGAACGATGACGCGGCCGCCGCGGCCTCGGGGCGAGGGGGTGATCACGCGCCGCATGTGGATAGGCATCTTCTTTGTCGGCGCGGTGATGGCGATGGGGACGCTGCTGGTGCTCGACGCCTCCCTGCCCGGCGGGCTCATCGCCGGCTCGGGCGACCTGCGCTACGGGCAGACCATGGCCTTCACCACGCTGACCCTGTTCCAGCTCTTCAACGTCTTCAATGCGCGGTCGGACGAGCGGAGCGCGTTCAGCGGCCTGTTTGCCAATGGCTGGCTGTGGGCAGCGGTCGGCCTGTCGCTCCTGCTTCACGCCGCGGTCATCTACCTGCCCTTCCTGCAGGAGGCCTTCTCGACCACGGCGCTGAGCGCGAGCGACTGGCTGGTCTGCGCCGCGGTGGCAAGTTCGGTGCTGTGGGTGCGCGAACTAGGCAAGCTGATCGCCCCGGGCTCCTCCGCTCCGGCCAGCGGCGCCGGCGGCCGGGAGCGGAGGCTGGCACACTAGCCGGCGTGGCGTCCCTGGCCTTCCGGTCACCCTGGGGGACCGGGGCTACTTTCTCAGGAATGCGCAATCCGGGGTGGACGCTTCGCAGGTTGCCGCGTTAGCGGGCACAGCACCCATAGTTTCGGCCCCAGCCCCAACCTGCCGGAGCCCGGGAGGAACCATGCCGAACCTCTACCACCACGGGACCATGATTCTCCGCGCCCTGGCAGTTCTCCTTGCCGCCACGATTGCCGGCCCGGCTGCCGCCCAGCCCGCGCCATCCGGGCCGCCGGCGGTCGGTGTCGTCGAGGCGGTCAGCCGCCCCATCACCGAGACCAGCGAGTTCATCGGCCGCGTGCAGGCCATCCACCGGGTCGAACTGGTGGCGCGCGTCTCCGCCTTCCTGAACGAGAAGCTGTTCGAGGAGGGCTCGGAGGTGAAGCAAGGCGACCTCCTCTACCGGCTGGAACGCGCGCCCTATGAGGCCGAGGTCGCGGCCCGGCAGGCCGCCGTCGCCCAGGCCCAGGCGGAACTCGCCAATGCCCAGGCCGCCCTCGCCCGCGCGCGGGAACTGCGCTCCACCGGTACGGGCACGCAGGTCGCCCTGGACAATGCGACGGCGCAGGAACGCTCGGCCACCGCACAAGTGCTGGCGGCGCAGGCGCAGGTGCGCCAGGCGGAGATCAACCTCGGCTATACCGAGATCATGGCCCCGATCGACGGCCGCATCGGCCGGACCGCTGTCACGGTCGGCAATGTGGTCGGGCCGAATTCCGGCGTACTGGCGACCATCGTCAGCCAGGATCCCATGTACGTCACCTTTCCCGTCCCGATGCACACCGCGTTGGAACTGCGCACCCGCTATGCCTACAAGGGTGGATTCGAGGCGGTGGTGCTCCGGCTGCGCCTGTCGGACGGCCGCCTCTACGAGCAGGCCGGGAAGCTCGATTTCGTCGATATTGATGTCGGTCAGCAGACCGACACCATCATCTTCCGCGGCACCATCCCGAACCCCCTCCTTCCCGTCAAGGAGGTCGGCGACACCCGACTGCGCGAACTGTTCAACGGCGAGTTCGTAACGGTGATCCTGGAGGGGGCGGAGCCGGTGCAGGCCCTGACCATCCCGCGCGAGGCGGTGCTGTCCGACCAGCTGGGCGATTTCGTCTATGTGGTCGGCCCTGACAACCGGGTGCAGCGCCGCGCCGTGCAGCTCGGCCAGTCCACGGCGGAGACGGCCGTGATCGCCGCCGGCCTGCAGGCGGGCGAGCGGGTGGTGCTGGAGGGCGTGCAGCGCGTCCAGCCGAATATGGAGGTCTCGCCCGGCCCGGCGGATGTCAGCGCCCAGGACTTGGAGGCCGAGACCGGCGGCACGGCCAGCGGCGCGAGGTGACCCCATGATCTCCTCGACCTTCATCGATCGCCCGCGCCTGGCGATCGTCGTCGCGATCGTCATCTCGCTCGCCGGCCTCCTGGCGATGCTGCGCATCCCGGTCTCCCAGCTTCCGGAGATCGTGCCGCCGGAGGTCGAGGTTGCCGCCGTCTATCCCGGCGCCTCCGCCGAGGTGGTGGAGGCGACCGTGGCCCAGCCGCTGGAGTCCAAGGTCATCGGCGTCGAGGACATGCTCTACATGCGGAGCACCAGCGGCAATGATGGCAGCTACAGCCTGAGCATCAGCTTCGAGCTCGGCAGCAACCCGGACATCAACACGGTCAATGTCAACAACCGGGTGCAGACCGCGCTGGCCTCGCTGCCGGAGGAGGTGCAGCGCCAGGGCCTCACCGTCCTGAAGCGCTCCTCCTCGATCCTGCAATTCGTCATGATGACCAGCGATCGCCCCGAGCACGATCCGCTGTTCCTCACCAATCTCGCCACGATCAGCGTCATTGACGAGCTGGCGCGCACGCCGGGGGTCGGGCGGGCGCTGCTGTTCGGCCAGCTCAACTACTCGATGCGGATCTGGTTCGACATCCAGCGCCTGGTCAGCCTGAACCTTGCCCCCTCGGACGTGGTCCGGGCGGTCCGGGCGCAGAACGTCCAGGCCCCGGTCGGCCGCATCGGCGCCCAGCCGGTGCCGGAGGACCAGCGGCTGCAGGTGAATGTGCAGACCCAGGGGCGGCTCCGGACGCCGGAGCAGTTCGGCGAGATCGTACTCCGCGCCAATCCGGACGGCTCCGTGCTGCGGGTGCGCGACGTCGCCCGGGTCGAGATCGGGGCGCAGAACCAGGACACCTTCACCCGGCTGAACGGCCAGCCCGCGGTCGCCATCGGCATCTTCCAGTCGCCTGGCAGCAATGCGGTGAGCGCCGCCGCAGCAGTGCGGGCGACGCTGGAACGGATCAGCAACCGCTTCCCCGAAGGCGTGCGGGCCGAGGTCGTCTATGACGCGACCACCTTCGTGAACGCCACGATCCAGGAAGTGATCACGACCCTGATCGAGGCCTTCATCATCGTGGCCCTGGTGGTCTTCTTCTTCCTCGGCAACCTGCGCGCCACCTTCATTCCGCTGATTGCCGTGCCGGTCAGCCTGATCGGCGCCTTCGCCGTGCTGCTGGCGATGGGCTACTCGGCCAACACAGTCTCCCTGCTCGCCATGGTGCTGGCCATCGGCATCGTCGTGGACGACGCCATCGTGGTGGTCGAGAATGTCGAGCGGGTGATGGAGGAGGAGCCGGACCTGCCCCCGGCCGAGGCCACCCGCAAGGCGATGGCGCAGATCACGGCGCCGATCATCGCCATCACCCTGGTGCTGCTCTCGGTCTTCGTGCCGGTCGCCTTCATCCCCGGCATCTCGGGCGCGCTGTTCCGCCAGTTCGCGGTGACGATCAGCGCTGCCATGCTGATCTCGGCGATCAACGCCCTCACCCTCTCCCCCGCTCTCTGCGCCGTGATGCTGCGGCATGCCGGGCCGCGGCGCGGGATCATGGGCTGGATCTCCCGGCGCATCGACAATGTGCGCAACGGCTATGCCGCGGTGGTGGCCAAGACGCTGCGCCTCGCGGCTCTCTCGCTGGTGCTGGTCGCCGTTATCGCCGCCGGCAGCTGGGGGCTGGCGCAGCGGACGCCGACCGGCTTCCTGCCGGAGGAGGACCAGGGCTCCTTCTTCGTCATGGTGCAGCTTCCGGCCGGTGCCTCGGTCTCCCGCACCGGCCGGGTGGTGGCGCAGGTCGAGGAATTGCTGCAGGGGATGCCGCAGGTCCAGGACGTGATCTCGATCGTCGGCTATTCGATGCTCGACAGCTTCTCGGCAAGCGACTCCGCCTTCATGATCGCCCGCCTCAAGCCCTTCGAGGACCGCACGGCGGCCGCGGATTCGGCCCAGGCGGTGATCGGGCAGACCTTCGGCGCGGCCCAGCGGATCCGCAGCGCGAATATCGTGCCCTTCAACCTGCCGCCGGTCATCGGCCTGTCCACCACCGGCGGCTTCGAGCTGATGCTGGAAAGCCTGCGCGGCGCCGATCCGGTGGCTCTCGGCAGCGCCATGCGGGGCCTGGTCAGCGCGGCCAATGCGGACCCGCGGCTGGCGCGCGTCTTCTCCACCTACACCACCGCCACGCCTTCGCTCTTCCTTGAGATCGACCGCATCAAGGCGCAGGCGCTCGGGCTCAACATGGATGAGGTGTTCGCCACCTTGCAGGCGACGCTCGGCGGCCTTTTCGTGAACCAGTTCAACCTCTACGGCCGCACCTGGCAGGTGAACCTGCAAGGTACGGCCGAGGACCGGCGCACCGCCGCGGATCTGTGGAAGATCCAGTTCCGGAACGCGAATGGGGAGATGGTGCCGCTGCGCTCCATCGCCAGCCTGCGCACCATCACCGGCCCCAAGGGGATCACCCGCTACAACAATTACCGCGCGGTCGCCGTCAACGGCAGCCCGGCGCCCGGCGTCTCCTCCGGCGAGGCGATGGCTGCGATGGCGGCGGTGGCGGGGCGGACCCTGCCGGAGGGCTATGCCATCGAATGGACCGGGACCTCCTTCCAAGAGCAGCGGGCAAGCGGCCAGACCGGGACGATCCTCGGCCTGGCGGTGCTGTTCGCCTTCCTGTTCCTGGTGGGGCTTTACGAGAGCTGGGTGATCCCGGTCCCGGTGCTGCTCTCGGTGATCACGGGCATCCTCGGCGCGTTCCTGGGGATGCTGGTGAGCGGGCTGGCGCTCAATCTCTACGGCCAGATCGGCCTGGTGGTGCTGATCGCGCTGGCGGCCAAGAACGGCATCCTGATCGTGGAATTCGCCAAGGAGCAGCGGGAGCAGGGGCTGTCCATCCGCGAGGCAGCAACGCTCGGGGCAAAGCTGCGCTTCCGGGCGGTGATGATGACCTCCATCGCCTTCATCTTCGGCCTGGTGCCGCTGGTCTGGGCGGAGGGCGCCGCCCAGGTGGCGCGGCGGACGGTCAGCACGCCGGTCTTTGCCGGCATGATCGCGGCCAGCACCATCGGCATCTTCCTGATCCCAATGCTCTACGTCACCTTCCAGCACATGCGGGAGTGGACGCATCGCCGCTTCGGCCGCAGCCACGGCCGCGCCGCGGGGAGGCACGCCACCAGCGAGGCGGCGGAGTAGCGCCGGAGCCGCGAGCGCCAGCGCCGCGCCGGTCGCGACGCCGCCCAGGGCGAGCCACAGGAAGGCCAGGAATGCCCCGGACAGCGAGAAGGTGCCGGTCAGGGCGGCAGCGATGGCGAAGCGGAGGCAGACGAGGCCGAAGGCATTGTTCAGCAGCGACTCGCCTTCGAGGATGTGCATCAGCCGATCCGGGATCGGCGCCCTCGCCGCGACGGAGGAGACCGCGATCGGATCGGTCGGCGAGAGCACGGCGGCGAGGGCGAAGGCGACGGCCAGCGGCATGGCCGGGATGAGCCAGTGAATGAAGAGCCCCATCCCGAGGACAGTGGACACCACCAGCCCGATCGCCAGGGCCAGGATCGTGCCGCAATCGCGGAAGAAGCCCAGCTTGGGAATGCGCCAGCCGTCGAGGAACAGCAGCGGCGCCGGGGAGAGGCGGACCACGAGGCCGCTCAGCACCACCGCCAGAAGCAGGAGCAGGACAACCGCCACGGTTTCCATGTCACCGCGCCGGGGAAGGCGGGGTCGGGATGCGCCGGGAGAGCGGGTCACGCCAGCCGGGTGTGTTCCCGTGGTTCACGCCATCCTTAACGACAGCCACGAAGTTCCGTCCGCAGCGCCTCGGCAGCTTGATGTCCTGCATCGGCGCCTCGGCCGCGGCGCTGGCGTGGATCAGTCCGGGCGGGGGTGATCGCCATCGGGCGGATGCTGCAGGGCCTTTGCCCGATGGTCATCGCCGTCCTCGTGAAACCGCAAGCCGTCAGGGCCTTTCAGATGCTTCGCCGGAGGCGGCCCGGTGGGCAGGCGCAGCAGCGGTGAGGCGCCGGCGCGCTGCCCGGGTCCTGCCGTCCATCCAGGCTTCCGGAGGCAATCATGGCCGAGCCCTGCATCATCTCCGTGGCGATCACCGGATCGGTGCCGCGGAAGAAGGACAACCCGGCGCTTCCGGTGACGGTCCCGGAGCAGATCGAGAGCACCCAGGCCGCCTATGAGGCCGGCGCGGCGCTGGTGCATGTGCATGTCCGCAACGAGGACGAGACGCCCTCCTCCGACCCGGAGAGGTTCGCCGCCTTCCAGGCGGGCATCCGCAGGCACTGCCCGGACATCATCCTGCAGTTCTCCACCGGCGGCCGCGGCCGGGCGCTCGATCAGCGCGGCGCCATGCTGCACCTGAAGCCGGACATGGCCTCGCTGGCCACCGGCTCGGTGAATTTCCCCACCACCGTCTACGAGAACCCGCCGGACTTCGTGCGCAGCCTGGCCCTGCAGATGCGCGAGTTCGGCATCAAGCCGGAGATCGAGATCTTCGACCTCGCCATGCTCTACAACGCCGCCGACCTGGTCGCCGAAGGGCTGATCGCCCCGCCGCCGCATGTGCAATTCGTCTTCGGTGTGAGGCACGCCCTGCCGGCCCGCCGGGACATCCTGGAATTCGAGGTGGCGAAGCTGCGGGAAATACTGCCCGGCGCGACCTGGACCGCCGCCGGCATCGGCCGGCACCAGTTCGAGGTGGCAGGCTGGGCGCTGGAGATGGGCGGACACTGCCGCACCGGGCTGGAGGACAACATCCGCCTGGACCGCGCCACCCTGGCGCCAAGCAACGCCGCGCTGGTCCGGCATCTGGCCGAGATGGCCGCCGCGCATAGCCGGCCGGTCGCCACCGCCCGGCAGGCCCGCGCGCTGCTCGGCCTGCCCGTCGCGCCCACTGCCCTGGCCTGAAGGGCGGCGCAACCGCGACTTTCGCGGAGGGGGCGCGACCGATGCGCCGCCAGGTTTCCCAATGCACGACCTGTTGTAGTCACCGCATGCTGACAACATGTACCCTCGCCGTACCGAGTCACCCCGGCCCGCCCGATGGCGGGGGAGGAGAGGATGGGCGCAGGGCAGACAGTCTGGCGCACCGGACCGGACCATTTCCTCTCGGCGGAGATCGATGGCTTCCGGCTGGTGGTCCATGGCCCGGAGCATGCCGGGGAGCCAGCGCGCTTCCAGGTCATGCGGCATGACGCCGGAGGCCACCGCATCCTCATCGGCTCAGGGACCGAACCGGATGTGCGCACCGCCATGGCGGCAGCCGAGCAGATGGCCAGGACATTGGCCGGGCGGGACTCGCCGTGACCATCCCGGCCTGGCTCGGGGCACTGTCCCGAACCCCAGGAGCTGAATCGGCAACGCAACGGAAGCCGGGCCGGAGATCTGCTTCTGCGGGACTGGTGGGACGAGGCGCTCGGCGGGCTGGTGCCGCTCCGCACCGAGGTCACCGGGTTCGATTTCTGGGTCTGGTGCTGGTGCGCGCCCGACAGCGGGGATGTGCGGATCGTCGTCACCCGGGCCATTCATCTGGCAGATGGGGAATGGTCGGCAGTCGCGCTGCGCCCGGCCCTGCGCGTGGCCGATGGCGAGCCGCTGTCCGGCCATGACCTCGACCTGCTGGCCCGGTGGCTGCGCGCGAATGGCGCCGCCGTCGAACGGTATTGGCGGCTGGACCTGATGTTCGCCGAGAACTTCCTCCGGAGCCTTGCAAGGCTGACCCGCGCCGGGGCCGGGGCCGCCCGGCGGGCGGG
Source organism: uncultured Acetobacteraceae bacterium (assembly GCA_937930165.1). GTDB lineage: Bacteria > Pseudomonadota > Alphaproteobacteria > Acetobacterales > Acetobacteraceae > CALGVL01. Next base: position 2,826 of record CALGVL010000352.1, on the reverse strand, counting down.
GTTGGCAGAAAGCCACAGCGCCGGAAAATTGCAAAACTGCATTAAACCCGCCCCTTAGGTCACTATTTGTGTCCGCGGTGGTGCAACGCAGGCCACAGCCCGGGGGCCGGCTTTTGCGTGCGCGGCGCCATGTCTTCACGGTGAGGAGCGCTTCCCGGCGCTTTTTCGCGACGGATTGAAAGGGTGGCCAGCAGAATGACTGGCTCTGAACTGGCCATGGATGACCGGGCCTATCGCCTGCTGGTGGAAGCGGTGGCTGACTACGCCGTCTGCCTGCTCGATCCCGAGGGAAGGGTCCGCAGCTGGAATCCGGGCGCTCAGCGCATCACGGGCTACGGCGCCGAGGAAATCATCGGCAAGCCCTTCGCTACCTTCTTCACCGAGGAGGATCGCCAGCTCCGCCGCCCGGAGCTGGCGCTGGAGGCTGCCCGCCGCAACGGCCACTTCACGGGCGAGGGCTGGCAGGTGCGGAGGGACGGCAGCCGCTTCTGGTCCTGCGCCGTGCTCGACGCAGTCCGTGACGAGGCCGGGCACCTGATCGGCTTCGCCAAGATCACCCACGACATCACCGAGCGGCACACGGCGCAGCAGGCGCTGCGGGAAAGCGAGCGCCGTTTCCGCCTGCTGGTGCAGGGGGTGACCGACTACGCCATCTTCATGCTCGATCCCGAGGGCCGGGTTGCCGAATGGAACGGCGGGGCGCGGCGGATCAAGGGCTACGACGCGCAGGAAGTCATCGGCCAGCACTTCTCCTGCTTCTACACCGAGGAGGATCGTGCCGCCGGTGCGCCGCGCATGGCGCTGGAACAGGCCAGGCAGACCGGCCGGTTCGAGACCGAAAGCTGGCGAGTCCGGAAGGATGGCAGCCGCTTCTGGGCCAGTGTGGTGATCGAGGCCATCCATGACGAGAATGACAACCTGATTGGCTTCGCCAAGATTACCCGCGACATCACCGAGCGCCACATGGCGCAGCAGGAGATGGAGCGGATCCGGGAGCAGATGGCGCAGATCCAGCGGCTGGAGGCGCTCGGCCAGCTTACCGCCGGCATCGCCCACAATTTCAGCAACCTCATCCAGATCATCTCCAGCGGAATCAGGCTGGCCGAGGCGGCAGTGGATGATCCCAAACGGCTGCGGCGCATCCTCGCGGATATCGGCGCGGCGGCGGAGCAGCGCGCGGGCCTGACCGAGCACCTGCTCGCCTTCTCGCAGAACCTGCCGACCGAGCCCGAGGTGATCGACACCGCCCGGCAGATCCGCGAGGTGGCGGACCTGTTCGGGCGCTCCCTGCGCGGCAAGATCCAGATCGAACTCGAACTCGCCGATGATCTCTGGCCGATCCGGGTGGATACCGCGCAGTTCGAGCTGGCGCTGCTCAATGTGGCGCTGAATGCCCGCGACGCCTTGCCGGAAGGCGGCCGCCTCGAAGTCTCAGCGCGGAATGTGGTGCTGAACGAGGGATCGAACGGGCTGACGCGGGAGGCCGTCGCCATTCGCCTGAGGGACAATGGCGCCGGCATCCCAAGAGGCGTGCTCGGGCGCGTCTTTGAGCCCTTCTTCACCACCAAGCCGCGCGGCGAAGGCACCGGGCTCGGGCTCAGCCAGGCCTATGGCTTCGCGGAACAGGCCGGCGGCACGCTCAGGATCCGGAGCGAGCCCGGATGGGGCACCGAGGTCACCTTCCTTCTGCCCGCCGCCACGCATGCGGAGACATCCGGAGCGGCGCCGCGCGGGCGGGACGCCGGCGCGACCGGACTGGACGCATTGCGGGACTGCGTCACCTCCGTCCCTGGCGGCACGGCCGACGGCAGGTGACGGCACTCCGCCATCCCCGGCCGGGATGCGCGCATGCCTGCAGCCGGCCGCGCATGGCGTCAGTCCGTCAGGAAGGGGTTGGCGGCACGCCGGGCGGCACCCGCGGAGGCGGGAAAGGACGTGGCGAGATAGTCCACGATCAGCCTCCGCCGTTCGCCCTCCAGCGGGTTCATCCCGTGCTTCTCCGTCATCCAGTCCATCAGGTCGTCCCATTGCTCGCGGGAGAAGCGGGAGCGCCGGATGATCGCCGTGCTGTGGCAGGCGGTGCAGGTGCCGAACACCTCCTCCCGCCCCTCGCCTGGCGGCAGCACCTCCGGCGTCTCCGCGGGCCGGGTCAGGGCGGCGAGGCGCTGCGCCTGCTCCCGCGCCGCGGCCTCGCGCGCCGCCGCCGCCTGCTGCTCCTGCTGGTAGGCGATGGCGGCGCGGCTCGGCGGCGGCGGGGCGGGCATCTCCCGCTCGCCCCAGACGTATTTCTTCCCGAACAGGGCGATCGTCGCCAGGAGCAGGCAGGCGATCACCACATTCGAGAGGGTGAAGACGCCCCTCATCCGATCAGCACGGCCACGCGGCTGATCGCGTTGGCGCCGTAGCCCTGCGGGTTCCAGTTCGCCGGGGCGTGGGGCTGCATCCGGCCGTCGCTGTCGGTGGCGCGATACCAGATCTCGTAATAGCCGTCGGTCGGGAAGGTGACCCGCCCGGTCCAGCGCTGCCAGGCATGGCGGTTCGCCGGATCGCTCACCTGCGTCTCCTGCCAGGTCGCGCCGAAATCGGTGGAAACATGCACGGCCCGAACGGTCTTGTCCCCGGCCCAGGCGAAGCCGCGGACATCCAGGCTGCGCGTGCCCGCCGGCAGCCGCGTGCCGTGCGCGGTATTGGTCAGGATGGCGCGCACCGGCATGGACTCCAGATCGGTGAAGTCCTTTCCGTCATTGCGGCTGCCCGGCACGATCGGCCGCACCGGCACGCGGTAGGAGGTGCCGCCCATGCCTGCGCCGGTATGCGGCTTGTCCA
>CALGVL010000351.1 GCA_937930165.1 uncultured Acetobacteraceae bacterium | reverse complement strand
CGCCGGAGCGTCTCCGCTCCCTCACCGCATATCCCTGGATCGCAAAGGTCGCTTCATAGGCGCGGCGGTATCAGACGGCGACGCAGCCCTGTGGCTTCACCTTCCGCACGGTGCTGGCCGGGTGCTTCAGCAGCCGTTCCGCCGGCCGGATCGGCCGGCGCACCAGTTCGCCCCCGCAATTCGGGCAGCGCCCTGCCAGCACCCCCTCCGTGCAACTGCGGCAGAAGGTGCATTCATAGGAGCAGATGCGCGCCTCCAGGCTCTCCGGCGGCAGATCGGCGCCGCAGCATTCGCAGCAGGGGCGGAGTTCGAGCATGGGTCTGGTCTTCCTCCCTTTGCCTCCAGGCTCCATGGCACGCCCTGGCGGGTCAAGCGCAACCCGCAGCGGCCGGCCGCGTTGCCGCGCCACCGCAGCGGGAGGCACGACATGGGCCCGAGACGCGACCGGATCACCCCGCGCGAGGACCGGGCGGAGGAGCCCGGCCCGGACGATCTGAGCCCCGATCCCGTCGAGGAATCGGTGGAGAGCCTGCCACTCCCCGAGGAGGAGGGCATCGAAGGCATCCCTGCCCCCGACGAGGAGGAGGTGCGGCCCGACTGATCAGAAGGGCAGCCGCAGCGTTGCGCCGGGCGAGGGCAGCTGCAAGCCGGATGGCTGGCGCCGGTCCGGTGAGGGATCGCCGCGGCGGAAGGTTTCGCCCTCCGGCACCAGCGGCGGGGTCGGCACACCAAGATCCAGTTGCGGCCGCGCCTGCTGGTCTTCCAATGGCGGGCCGATATCCCTGTCTGGCACCGGCGCCGGCTCCGAGCGGGGAATGTGGGAGGCGGGGGGCGCCCCCTCGGTCTGTGGCAGCGGAGGCGGGGGCATGGGCAGCGGGGCTTCGGCCCGGGATGGCGGCGAGCGGCGCGGACGGCGCGTCCCTTCCTCGCCCGCAGCCGGTTTGGCCAGCAGTGCAGCGAAGCCCAGCAGCCAGAGCCGGCGCGATGCGCCCGCGCATCCTTTCCGCATGGGGACAAGACGCCCGGGCGGGCCTCCGGTTCATCCGGCCGGTGCCACCCCATCCAGGCCGAGATTGCGTGCCAGCAGCCGGACCAGCCCGTGCACGCCTTGCAGTTGCGGCGCCTCCAGGCCCAGATGCTCTGCCAGTTCCACCAGCCCGCCGAGCAGCGGCCCGATCTCCAGGCTCCGCCCCGCCTCCAGATCCTGCAGCATGGAGGTGCGGAAGGCGCCGAGGCGGCGGGTGACGGCGATTCGCTCCGCCGGGTCCTGGGCGATGGGCAGGCCGATGCGGGCGCCGATTTCCGCCATCTCCCGCATCATCGCCACCACCAGGCCGCGCACCTCCGGATCGTCCAGCATCTGCGCCGCATCGGCACGGCAGAGCGCCGAGAGCGGGTTCATGTTGGAATTGCCCCAGAGCTTCAGCCAGATCTCGGCGCGGATATCCGGCACTGCCTGCGCCGGCACCCCGCCGGCGCGGAAGGTTTCCGCCAGCGCCACGACGCGCGGGCCGGGTGCACCGCCCGGCTCGCCGAGCAGCAGCCGGTCCGCCTTCACCAGCCGCACCTGGCCGGGCGCCTCCACCCGGCTCGCCACATGCGCGACGCAGCCGATGACGCGATCCGCCGGCAGGGCGCGGGCCAGGGCGCCGCCAGGATCGACGCTCTCCAGCGTAAGCCCCTGCGCGGGGCCGCCGAAGCCTTGCAGGAACCACCAGGGGATGCCGTTCTGGGCCGGCAGGATGACCGTCCGCTCCCCCAGCAGTGCCTGGATCAGGGGCAGGGCGCGCGGCAGGTCGTGGCTTTTCAGCCCGAGCAGCAGCAGGTCGGCGCCGCGCAGCGCCACCGGGTCATCCGTGGCCGGCAGGCGGAAGACCTCGCGCCGCTCGCCCTCAAGATAGACCAGCCCCTGCGCCCGCAGCGCGGCGAGGCTGGCGCCACGGGCCAGGATCCCGACCTCCAGCCCGGCCCGCGCCAGCCCGGCGGCGAGCCAGCCGCCCACCGCCCCGGCACCCAGGACCGTGACCCGCATCGGCCAGTCTGGCCTATTCGTAGACCAGCGACAGGGTCTCGGCGACCAGGGCAGGGCGGGAGTTGCCCTCCACCTCCACCGTCGCCTCGAAGGTGAGGCGGGAGCAGCCATCCCCCATCGGCTCGATCCCCTTCAGGGTCAGATGGCCGCGGATGCGGGACCCGGCCGGCACCGGCGCAGTGAAGCGCACCTTGTTCGAGCCGTAATTCACCCCGCGCTTCCGGCTCTTGATGGTGAAGATGCCCTGGTTCAGCCGCGGCAGCAGCGAGAGCGTCAGGTAGCCATGCGCGATGGTCTTGCCGCCCGGCATCTCGCGCTTCGCCCGCTCGACATCCACATGGATCCACTGGTGGTCGCCGGTGGCCTCGGCGAATTGGTCGATCATCTTCTGGTCCACCACCAGCCAGTCGCTGCTGCCGAGCTTCTGGCCGATATGGGCCTTCAGCGCCTCGACATTCTCCACTTCCAGCATGTGTTCTCCTTCCCTGCGGGTGTCGCTGCGGAATCCGTCGCATATCGGCGGGGGGATGGCCAGGGCAGGGGGTGGCCTTGCCTTCCGGGCGCCCGTGGAGAACCCTTCGGCCCATGGAATTCCAGCCCGCCCCCGCCGCGTTGCCACCGGGGCACCGCGTCTATGCCATCGGCGACATCCATGGCTGCGCCGACAAGCTCGCCAGCCTGCATGCCATGATCGGCGCCGATCTTGCGGCGCGGCCGGTGGCACGGCCGCTGCTGCTGCATCTCGGCGATTATGTGGACAAGGGGCCGGACAGCGCCGGGGTGGTGGCCCGCCTCGCCGCCGGGCCGGTGCTGCCGGGGGTGCCGGTGGTGAACCTCATGGGCAACCATGAGCGCACCATGCTGGATGCCCTGGCCGGGGAGCGTGCCGCCATCACCGACTGGCTCTACACCGGCGGGCGGGAGGCGCTGGAAAGCTGGGGCCTGGACCCCGACTCCAGCCCGTCGGAATGGCCGGATGCCATTCCAGCGGCGCATCGGGCCTTCCTGCGCGGCCTCTCCTTGCACCACCGCCTGGGCGGCTATCTCTTCGTCCATGCCGGGCTGAAGCCGGGGGTGCCGCTGGCGGAGCAGGCGGAGGACGACCTGCTGCGCATCCGCCACGCCTTCCTGCATTCGGAGGCGGATTTCGGCGCCGTCGTGGTGCATGGCCACACGCCGGTGCGCAACGGGCCGGAGATTAGGCGCAACCGGATCAATATCGACACCGGCGCGGTCTTTGGCCGGGATCTGACCTGCCTGGTGCTGGAGGAGGACCGGCTGGCCTTCCTGCGGAGCTGAGCCGGGAATCCCCGGCTCTCGGGGCTGGTTTGCGCCGGTGCGGTCTTGGATCGGGCGCCGAACCGGCGCATATGCCGGGGGATGACTCCCTTCCGGAAGATGCATGGCCTGGGCAATGACTTCGTCGTGCTGGATGCGCGGCGGTCGGGGCTCGCCATCACGCCCGCCCGTGCCGCCGCCCTTGCGGACCGGCATACCGGGGTGGGCTGCGACCAGCTCATCATCCTGGAGCCGGCGGGCACGCCAGGGGGGGCAGATGTCTTCATGCGCATCCGCAACCCGGACGGTTCCGAGGCCGGGGCCTGCGGCAACGCCACCCGCTGCGTCGCGCATCTGCTGGCGCAGGAAACCGGCCGGCGCTCGGTGACGATCCGCACCATCAGCGGTGAGCTGCAAGCCGAGGCGCTGCCGGACGGGCGCTATGCCGTGGATATGGGGCCCGCCCGGCTGGATTGGCGGGAGATTCCGCTGGCCTATGAGACCGACACGCTGCACCTGCCGCTCTCGCGTGGCGTGGTGGCGGATCCGGCGGCCTGCTCCATGGGCAACCCACACGCCACCTTCTTCCTTCGCGATCTGGATACGGCGCCGGTGGCGGAACTCGGGCCCTCCCTGGAGCACGATCCGATCTTCCCGGAACGGGCGAATATCGGCTTCGCACAAGTCCTGGCCCCCGACCACATCCGCCTGATCGTATGGGAGAGGGGAGCCGGCCTGACCCGCGCCTGCGGTTCCGGTGCCTGTGCCACGCTGGTGAATGCGGTGCGGCGTGGCCTGACCGGGCGGCGCGCCACCGTCACCCTGCCGGGCGGCGATCTGGAGATCGAATGGCGGGAGGACGGGCATGTGCTGATGACCGGCCCCGTCGCCATCGCCTTCACCGGCGAACTCGACCTGGACGCCTACCCTGTATGACCGTTGACGTCCTCACCTTCGGCTGCCGCCTCAATACCTATGAATCCGAGGCGATACGGGACCTGGCGACCAAGGCCGGCCATGCCGGGACCATCGTGGTCAACACCTGCGCCGTCACCGCCGAGGCCGAGCGCCAGGCCCGGCAGGCCATCCGCAGCGCCCACCGGAAGAATCCGGAGGCGCGCATCCTCGTCACCGGCTGCGCCGCGCAGATCAACCCGGAACGCTGGGCCGCGCTGCCCGGCGTCGCCCGCGTCATCGGCAATGCCGAGAAGCTGAAGCCGGAAGCCTGGGCGCTGGACGCGCCGCCCGCCCCCGTCACCGACATCATGGCCGCCACCGAGACGGCGGCGCATCTCGTCACCGATTTCGCCGGCCGCGCCCGCGCCTTCGTGCAGGTGCAGCAGGGTTGCGACCATCGCTGCACCTTCTGCGTCATCCCCTATGGCCGCGGCCCCTCCCGCTCCGTGCCGATCGGCGCGGTGGTGGAGCAGGTGCGGATTCTGGTGGAGCGCGGATACCGGGAGGTCGTGCTGACCGGGGTGGACATCACCTCCTACGGCCCGGACCTGCCGGGGCAGCCGACGCTCGGCCAGATGGTGCGGCGCCTGCTGGCCCTGGTGCCGGAATTGCCACGGCTGCGCCTCTCCTCCCTCGATCCGGTGGAGATCGACGAGGATCTCTGGTGCCTGATCGCCGAGGAACCGCGGCTGATGCCGCATCTGCATCTCTCCCTGCAGCACGGGGCCGATCTGATCCTGAAGCGCATGAAGCGCCGGCACCTGCGCGCCGATGCCCTGGCGGTCGCCCGCCGTGCCCGCTCCCTGCGGCCGGACATCGCCTTCGGCGCCGACCTCATCGCCGGCTTCCCGACCGAGACGGAGGAGCAGTTCCGGCAGATGCTGGATCTGGTGGCGGAGATGGAACTCACCTTCCTGCACGTCTTTCCCTATTCCGAGCGGCCGGGCACCCCGGCAGCGCGGATGCCGCAACTGCCCGTGCCGCTGCGGCGGGAACGCGCGGCCAGGCTGCGCGCCATCGGCCAGGCGGCGGCGGCGCGCTTCTTCGCCTCGCGCATGGGACAGGAGGAAGCCGTGCTGTTCGAGCGCGGGGATCGCGGCCATACCGCCCATTTCGCGCCGCTGCGCCTGGCCCGTGGCCGCGCCGCGCCCGGCGAGTTGCGGCATCTGCGCGTGACCGGCGCGACTCCGGATGGTCTGTTGGCGGAGGTTGCCTGAGCATGGCGCTGCGCGACTGGATCACCCGCCTGCGTGGCCGCGGCCCCGAGACCGAGCAGCCGCCGCCCCCGGCGCAGGAGCCGCCGCTGACCAGCCCGCCGGGCCAGCCGCCCGAGCCGGCCCCGCCCGAGGGACCGCCCACCCTGCCGCCCCAGGCGTTGCCGGAACCCCCGGTGCCGCCCGCGGCGCCGCCCCCGCCCTTCACCCCGCAAAGTCCGCTGGAGCGGATCGGCAGCGAGGACCTCGCCCCGCCGGCCCCGCCGCCCTCGCCCGCCGAGGAGGCGTTGCGCGCCCCTGCCGAGGACACGACGCCACCGGCAGCGGAGGCGGCCGAGCCGGAGCCGGTGCCCAGCGCCCCGGCCAGGCCGCAGCCAGGGGGGTGGTTCGCCCGGCTCAAGGCCGGGCTGGCGCGTTCCAGCCAGCGGCTGAACGAGAGCGTCACCTCCCTCTTCCGCAAGCGCCGCCTCGACGAGGAGGCGCTGGAGGAGCTGGAGGAGACGCTGATTACCGCCGATCTCGGCGTCGCCGCCTCCCGCCGCATCGTCGAGAGCTTCCGCCGCACCC